>JBEPYD010000029.1:0-18939 GCA_041641575.1 Bacteroidales bacterium | reverse complement strand
CGGAACAGGCAGGAAGAAAAGATCTACCCCAAGATAAAAATTAAAAAACAGGGCCAAAACTAATAATACAGCCCATGTTAAACCAGCAGCTACATTAAACATCAGGTTTTTAAGTTCCGCAAAATATGCATGCAAACCCATTTTTGGTAGTAGGTAATAATCAGCAAAAATAACCCCACCCATAGGAATAAGTACAAGACCATACAAGGCAACAAAATCGAGTAAACGCATAACAAGAGCCGGAAACATAGCTGCAGCAGTAGTTATTAACCCGGCTATAAGTGTAACTTTCCAGCGTTTCCAGCCTGGTGACGCTACCTGCAATGCCAGCCCGGCACGATAAAGCGTAGGATTTGCTGTAGTCCATCCTGCAACAACAACACAAATAGCACCGGCAATTCCAGCAGCCTGGAAAGCTACAGGTCCGGGTGCATCACTTGTAGCGGCAGCATACAATATTCCAGAGGCTATCCAAGCAATATAATGGCCTAAGTACATGCCAATTGCAGAGGCAAATCCATATTGCCATTTTTTCGCGTACCGGAAAATGGATAAATCTGCCATACCTAAATGCATCGCAGCATTGGCCAGCCAGGTAAAGAATATTACATGCCATATAGTAAATTGCGATTGCCCTTCTGCGGCTACACCTGTCCAGATTCTCTCTGTGGCAACCTGCCAAAAATTACTTAAGTCTGTTTCAATTCCCAGGGTTGGAAATGAAGCAATAGCTCCGGCAACGAAGATTAAAAACATCCAGGGGGCAGCTACTTTAGCAAAGCGGGCCAATGCCTCAAATCCTAAAATAGCCAGCGTAGTAATAACAGAGCCTACAATAAATACCGTAACCACCCATCCTAAACTATTGGGGTATAGATCTGCAAGTTCGGGCATTTGAATGTTAAAAGGAATACCTACTGCAGTAGCCGAAACGGCAACCATTGATCCGGCTAAAAAACAAAACATTAAGGCATTTACTATATTGTAAATAAACACCAGCACTGGACCACATATTTTACGTAATTGCCAGTAAAGTGATAGTCTTACCTTTACAGCAATTGGAGCTGTTAAGAAAGCCCAGCTAAGTACTGCCAACAGGTTGCCTATAAACCCTCCAACAAACAGGTCTACAGCTGAAACACCATGCGCTACGAATAATATTCCAATAACAAATTCTGTACCTGCTACATGTTCTCCTGCATACATGCCAAGGAAGTTGCCAATACCCTGAAGTTTGTTTTTGGTTACAGGTTCCCTGTCAAATTCGTATAATGAATCAAGCTTTTTGGTAATAGATGTTGCTTCCATTTTTAGAAATTCGTGTGTTTAGTAGTTAAGTTTCGCAATTCCTTTAAAAATCCCGATAAAGCTAATAAAAAAAATCAAATGGAGAAGATGCTTGCGGATAATATGCTAAAAATTGAAAGAATGACTTCCACGAAAAGTAAAAAAGCCATCTTTTACAGGTAGCCTTTAACTAATAATATTTAAGGTTGCTAAAATTCATGAAATAGCTGAGGATGAAAATCACTAACTATTAAATGAACCTTTATAGCTTGTTCTGTTTAGAGCTTATTTTACTATTCCAGTAAAACCCATGAATGCGAGAGCTAAAATGCCGGCAACAACAAGCGAAACTGGTACGCCCTTCATCCCTTTTGGAATATTCATCAGGTCGAGTTGTTCACGTATGCCTGCAAAAACAATCAGTGCCAGGGCAAAACCAATTGAATTTCCTATAGCATAAATCACTCCCTGCACAAGATTAAATTCTTTTTGCATTACCAGCAAGGCTACCCCAAGTATCGCACAGTTGGTTGTAATTAATGGAAGAAAAACACCCAGCGACTGGTAAAGTGCAGGGCTTATTTTTTTCAAAATAATTTCCACCATTTGCACCAGCGAAGCTATTACAAGGATGTAGGTAATCGTTTGCAAAAACGTAATACCAAAAGGTACTAAGATATATACCTGAATTAAGTATGTGGCGATGGCAGCCAATGTCATCACAAACATTACTGCACCACTCATGCCCAATGCTGTTGATACTTTTCCGGAAACGCCAAGAAAGGGACATATACCAAGAAACTGGGCCAGTACTATGTTATTTACAAATACAGCAGATATAATTATTAAAATATATTCCATGGTTCAATATTTTTCAGGATTTTTTAAGTCTGATAATTAAGGCTGTTAAATAACCAAGGGCGATAAATGCGCCGGGAGCAAGTACGAAGACTAAAATACCATCTCCTTGTATAAAACGCTGTCCGAAGATGCTTCCATTACCGAGTATTTCGCGGGTGGCACCCAGCAAAACCAGGGCAAAAGAAAAACCCAGGCCTATGCCCAATCCATCAATAATTGATGAAACAATTTTGTTCTTAGAAGCAAAAGCCTCTGCTCTTCCCAGTACAATACAATTTACCACAATTAATGGAATAAAGATACCAAGCTGATCATAAAGGCTGGCTTCTCCCTGTGGACCAGGGGTGTTAAAATATGCACCCATTACCAGGTCTACAATGGTTACAAAAGATGCTATAATAACGATAAATGCCGGAATTCTTACTTTATCAGGAATAAAACCTGCAAACAGAGAAATTACAAGGTTCGACATGAATAGCACAAAAGTAGTTGCCAACCCCATTCCCAGCCCATTGATGGCTGTAGTTGTTGTGGCAAGCGCAGGGCACATACCCAGTACGAGCACAAAAACAGGATTTTCTCTTAAAAATCCCTTATTGAAGTTTCTCCATTGATTCATTTTGTTTCTCCTTTTATATATGTGTTGTATCCTTTTTGCACTGCTTCTGAAAAAGCACGGCTGCTTATGGTTGCAGCGGTAATGGCATCTATTTGGCCACCATCCTGCTTTACGGAAATATCTGTTTCCCCAGGGTTTAATCCCCTGTATTGTTTTATGTATGAATCATCTGCCATTTTGGTTCCCAGACCGGGTGTTTCTTTTTGGTTAACAACGGCAATATCTATGATTTCGCCATTTTTATTAAAGCCAACCATCAGTTCTATAATACCGGCATAGCCATTATTTGAAAATGTTTTTACAGCAGCACCTATGCTGTCTCCATTCGCAAGTGCAGGATATACGGAAAGTTCTCCACTTCCATCGGCTGCAGGTATACTGTATTGATCTTCCAGAGGATCATTTTCAAAATCAGGTAGTACTTTTTTTATGGCAAAAGTTTGTTTAACGCGCATGGCTTCTGCACGCGGCGCTTTGGTCAGTTCATAAATATATCCAAGTGCTGCTGAGGCAGCAAAAGTTACAATCAGTAATGTAACAATCATATTTAAAAATGTGGATTCTTTTTTAGCCATTGCTTGCCTCCTTTCCAAATCGTCTTGGTTTTACGTAGCTGTTTATCAGGGGTACAAATGCATTCATGATAAGTATGGCAAATGAAATTCCTTCCGGGTAGGCTCCCCATATACGAATGATAATCGTAATTATGCCAATTCCTATCCCGTAAATCCATTTGCCTTTAAGTGTCATTGGAGAGGTAACATAGTCTGTGGCCATATAGATGGCGCCCAGCATAATTCCCCCGGTAAGCAGGTGGAACAAAGGACTAAGGTACTGATCCGGGTTTATAGCCCACATAATGCCACTAAAGATAATTACAGACATAAAAATTGAGACGGGAATATGCCAGGTTATTACTTTTCTGTAAAGCAGGTATCCAAAACCAAGCAACAAAGCCATGGCTGACATTTCTCCGGCCGATCCTTTCATATATCCTACAAACAGGTCAAGGTATCCGGGAACTTCACCCATCAGTTCAGGTAATTCTTTGCCTGCTAATAAGCCTTCTTTGATAATGCCCAGTGGGGTTGCGCCGGTTGTGGCATCAGTATAGCTTGTTCCGAATCCTTTGGGCACAGGCCACGAAGTCATCTGCACCGGAAAAGATATCAAAAGGAAAACCCTGCCCACCAGTGCCGGATTAAATGGGTTGTTGCCAAGCCCGCCAAATGTCATTTTACCCACACCAATACTTACAAGTGCACCCAAAATGATGATCCAAACCGGAAGATTTGCCGGTACATTAAATGCAAGCAAAATTCCTGTAACAACAGCAGAACCATCAGAAACAGAAGGTTCTTCGCGGAGTAGAAATTTTTGAATTAGATATTCGAAAAGCACGCATGAAGCAATGGCTACCGAGGTAACAATTAGTGCTCCCACTCCAAAATAGTATATGGAGATACCCAGTGCCGGCAGCAGTGCTATCACAACATCGTACATCAGACTTTTTACTGAAGCAGCGCCGTGTACATGCGGAGAAGGTGATACTGTTAAAAACTTCATTGTTTATTTTTTTCTCGAACGTATTATTTTGGTTACCGTAGATTTTCCAAGTCGGATATAATCGAGCAAAGGCCTGTTTGAGGGGCAAATATAGCTGCACGAGCCACATTCTACACAATCAAGTATTCTTTCCTGCTCCATTCTGTCTGTCATGTCTTTTTCTGAAAGCGTTTGCAGCAGGTAAGGCTCCAGGTACATCGGGCAAACCTGAACACATTTTGTACACCGGATACATGCTATTATTTTATCACGCTTTGCTTCCTCATTGCGCAGGATTAGCAAACCTGAGCTTCCTTTTGTTATGGGGATTTCAGTGCCGGGAATGGCTCTTCCCATCATGGGGCCCCCACTAATAATTTTTCCTGTATCTTCTGGTATACCGCCGGCAGCATCAATAACGGCTGAAGAAGGTGTTCCAATCCGAACGCGGTAATTTGCCGGTTCTTTAACTGATTTCCCGGTTACGGTTACAATACGTTCTATCAGGGGTTTGTTTTTCTGCACAGCTTCATACGAGGCAAATACAGTACCTACATTGAATACCACAACGCCCACGTCAATCGGGAGTCCCCCGGGAGGAACTTCGCGGTTAAGGACGGCTTTGATCAGTTGTTTCTCTCCGCCCTGGGGGTATTTTGTTTTTAGCGGCTGAATGCTTATTCCTTTATAATTTGTAGTTAGTGTGGTAAGTTTTTGTATGGCATCTTTTTTATTATTTTCAATGCCTATGATGGCCTTTTCCACCCCTACGCCTTTCATTAGTATTTGAATACCAATCATGATTTCATCGCTTTTTTCCATCATTAAAGCATGATCGGCGGTAAGGTAGGGTTCACATTCCACACCGTTTATCAGAAGATATTCGGCTGTTTTTCCTTTGGGTACAGATAATTTTACATGCGATGGAAAAGTAGCACCACCAAGACCAACCAGGCCTTTTTCCATGATCTTTTTTATAATATCCCCGCCATTTAACCGGATGTTTTTATCGAGGTTGGTATCTGTTAAAATGCCTTCTTCCCATTCATCAGTTTCTTCAGTATCAATCAATATTGCAGGTTTACGATACCCACTGCTATCCATTGCAGAGTCTATTTTGACCACTTTACCTGTAGCAGGTGAATGGGTATTGGCTGAAACAAAGCCCCCGGATTCAGCAAGGAGTTGACCGGTTTTTACCTGATCGCCACGTTTTACGAGTAATTTTGGGGGTGCTCCTATATGTTGTGATACAAGAACGGTTATCTGTTTTGGAAGCGGCAGAGCCTTTATCGGTTTACCTGCCGAAAGTTTTTGGTCAGGAGGATGAATGCCCCCTTTTACAAATGTTTTTAACACACTCATCTTTACCTATTTGTTTGTGTCTGTATCAGTGTTTTCTGGTGTTCTTACCTTCATTGTGGTTTCCTGTCCGGATTTTTTATCCTTTCTTGGTGGAAAATTTACTTCTAAAATGGCGTTTGTTGGGCATTCAGGAACACATTTTCTGCACAAGCGGCATTTAAAAGGATCAATATAAGCCAGATTATTTTCAAGGGTAATGGCATCAAAAGGGCAGACTTTTACACATTTACCACATCCGATGCATGCCACTTCACAGTTTTTCTTAGCTACGGCACCTTTTTCCTGATTAATGCAGGAAACGAATACTTTCCTGTCTTTTGGATTTTTTTTACGGAGTTCGATAATATCCCTGGGGCAGGCTTTTACGCACGCACCGCACGCGGTACACTTATCATCTACCACCATGGGTAATCCCGTTTCCGGGTTCATGTGCAATGCATCAAAATTACAGGAAACTTCACAATCGCCATGACCTAAACAACCGTATGGACATCCTGATTCTCCGGTGTACAAAGCCGACTCGATAGCGCAGGAGGCAGCCCCGTCATAGGTATTCGTCCGGGGACGGTGGGAGTAGGCTCCGTTACAGCGGACAACTGCAACCAAAGGATCATTTTCCACAGGGGTTTTTCCCAGTAATTTTGCCACCACACTCATGGTATCGTTTCCACCAACGGGGCAGTAAAATGCACTGATGTCTTCGTGCCTCACAAGAGCCTCAGCAAAATTTCGGCAGCCTGCAAACCCGCAACCGCCGCAATTTGCAGCAGGAAGGGATTCTTCCACCTGGTCGATGCGGGGATCTTCGTAGACTTTAAATTTACGTGCAACAAAATAAAGAATAATTGCCGCTAAAACTCCTAAGGCGCTTAGCGATAGAATTGTATAGAGGATTATATTACTCATTAGATACTATTTTTATCTTTTTTGAATGACAAATGAAAATGATTTTTTGATATTATCACGGGTAAGAAAAAGTACAAGATAATAAGGGAGAAGTATACCCAGGGCCATAAGCCCTGCCAGTCCTTCCTTGCCTGTAATTTCGGTAACCAGTAACAAAGTAACCATGAGAACAAGAAAAGGCAGAATGTAGCCTAAAAATAAAGCCTTAAAACCTTGTGAACGAATCATAAGAACATTTACCTCTTCACCCACCTGGTAATTATGGTTGGGTATTGTTACATCAACGGTTTTTTCTTTTTGATCCAGCACAGAGCATTGTCCCTTGGCATGGCAGGCAGCGCAAGCGGATTGACTAACTATAGATACGGTAACATGATCGTTTTGGGTATGCCGGACTACTCCTGCATGTTCTATATATCTGGATGTTTGTATGTGTTTTTCCATAGTTTTCTGAAATACGCCCCAAAATTACAGATGTTACAGTAAATTTAGTCGTATTGTAGAACTTTCGGTGTAATTTAGTTTGATTTTAAATAAAAATAGGAATTAAAGATATGTAATGTTATCATTAATAAATGGTTCCCTTTTGATTTGTAATTGATTTGAATAAATAATATTCCGGGACTTCAATTTGCATGTTGAAGAATTCAGAAATAAAAATTTTGAAAAAGTGGCTTTACATTCTGGAATTATAAAATTAAAAACATTATATTTGCACCCTCAAAAAAACAAGGCGAGGTAGCTCAGCTGGTTAGAGCGCGTGATTCATAATCACGAGGTCGCGTGTTCAAGTCACGCTCTCGCTACAGGAATTGAGAAAGGCTTCCGGAAATCCCCGGAAGCCTTTTTTGTTTTTTAGAATATTTTGAAAATGCTTATGAAGGTTGAATAAAAGAACAATTTGTAAATTAAGCTTTTAAAACCTCAAAAAGTTCCTTCTTCGTTAGCTTTCTATCATTGTAAAAGCCCAACACATTTTTCAGACGGTTCTGGAAAAGCTTCGGATTATCATTAATGTGATTGTAATCGCAAATCAAACAATTGGCTTCATCATAAATTTCACCTTTTATAAACCCTGCTGAACTGCATCTTGGACATAATCCTCTCAAATTATGATTGGTCATTTCTGTCTCTGCATATATCTGTTCAATATACTTATTTGTCATTTTTTGCTGCAGAATTTTTGACTTTAATAATGACCGCGTTTTAGGTTTTAGATCATAATATTGAAAAATATAGGCTTTGAGGATTTCTTTTATTGTTAAACCCTCCACAATTTTTAAAAGGGCTTCATCTCGCCTGTGATCTGCCATTCCATTTTGAAATTCATCAAGGTCTGCTGAGCGGTTCGTTGGATTCCACCAACTATCCAAGCCTTTTGTTTTATCAATTTTACCTGCGATAAGTAAACCAATCGTTAAGCCAGTAATTACTGATATATAAAACCACTTATAACCTGATGGATCATTAATTTGGAGCAGAATGATTAATCCTACAATAAATCCGGCCAGCAGGCCGGCAGAGCTAATGGCTATCCATCCAAAAAATTTATTCATTTTTTAAAAATAATTAAAAATTGGGCAAATCTATATCTGAAAATGAAGTGCTTTGAATTTTGCAATATATTTTCTTCTGCACATATGTGCTCATTGAGCTTTATTTAGTAACTATTTTTAAACTCATTACTTTAAGTAATAGTATCTAATGGATTAAAAGCTTATTTAATTTAGATTATTAAATTAAATGAGATTATTTTTATAAAGGGTTTGACTCGTTTCAGATTATTTTTATTCCCGCCAAAACGATTATATCGGTTGATTTCACATCTTACCCCAATCATTTTATTCATTTTTAAAGAGTAAGATATTGATATGTTGTGTTTTTAAAGAATAATGCCATACAGATAACTGATTGAAATAAATTGTATATTTGAATAGATAAACATGAGGGAAACCAGAACAGCAAGATGACACTTAAGCTAACAATAGTTTATCTTTTGCAATTCTTTAAATAATATTCATTCCAAATCAGAGATGGCTACCAACACATGCATATCAGCTATTTTAAAACCTAAAAACACTTTCTAACCTAATCCAAATTAAAAAACATGAAAAAATCAATTCTTACCTCTGTGTTTCTTATAACTATACTTATTGTTACTGCTTTTAATGCTCAATGCCAGTCAAAAGAAGATATAAAAGCTCAAATTAAAAAATTAAATGCCCAGATGACTGATGCAATGATGACAGGTGATTATGAAAAAAATCTGGCAATGTATTCCGAAGATGCTATTTCTCTGCCCAGTTATGAACCCATGCTTGTAGGGATAGAAGCAATCAGAAAGTCTAGTGTGGCGAATGCAAACTCAGGCATGAAGATTAAATCTTTTGACATTGAAATTGATGAAATTATAATGAGCGGAGATCTGATAGTAGAAATTGGCACTTATGACATGTCTATGGAAATGCCCGGTATGGATGATGAAATAAAAGACAATGGTAAATACATGACTGTTTGGGAAAAACAAAAAGATGGTTCGCTGAAAGTAAAAGCAGATACGTGGAACACAGATCATGACCCATGGATGAGCGGGAATATGTAAAACCATATAGCTTTTTCACGCTTTTTACTTTAGACATTAAAATCAGTTTTTAGTTCCTGAAATATTCTTTTTAATGCCCAGGTGGAATGAATTGGAATTTGAAATCAGGGAGAGATTGAATTGGAATTTGGGATACGGATACCATTATAACCAGGGCTTCAGAAAATGCGCGGGTGCTTTTAATGGAAGTACCGAAAAACCATTAAATCCCCAGAGTATGGGGGATTTTATATATTGTATAATCATACTTCCAAAATAAGCTTTACCGAATTTTTATTTGATGCAAATGTAAGGATAATTATCAATTCCCAAAATTATTAGAAATATGCCACATTGATCCAGATTTTGGTTTTTTCCAAACTTTAATGATATGGGATGATGAACTTACGCTATTCCCATAGGCATCTGTTACTTCTACATAAATGTTATGCAATTGGGTATGAGACAGACTTGTAGTTGTAAGAGAGTTGCCGGTAACCCCTGCGCTTACAGGTACGGAATTGATATAGAACTGGTAAGTATAACTACCTAGACCACCTGTTGCGTTAGCCGTAAAAATGATGGGTTCACCTTCGCAGATGGTGTCATTATCTGAAAGCAAAATAACATTTAAGGAGTCATACACCTGTATTTCCTGTACACAGGATTCAGCATTTCCTGATGCATCAGTAGCCGTCCAGGTAATCATGTGAATACCTGTATCCAGGGGCACACCATTCAATGTGGATCCACCGTTAAAATCCTGCACCAGGGTGTAGCCGCACGCTTCAGCAATAGTTGGGTCATAGGCAGACGAGGTGATGTTAAAATCTGTCCCTGGCGATACAAAAACCGTGTCGTTTACACAGGTTAAGGCTGGCTTTATCGTATCCCTGAGTTCTATATAAAAACTATCAGCCACGGGTCCATTTCCGGAAGGATCAGTATATGTGAATTTAATCTTAGTTATACCTGTTGGGAAATCAGAGCCACTTGTATAGCCTGCTTTGAGTGTACCATATTGAATCCCGCCGCAATTATCGGTAAACTGTGGCCTGGTATAGAAAATCTTCTGGCCGCATGAGCTACCGTCACTATATACAACTGTATCAGCAGGAGAGAACAAAACCACTGGCAATGTGGTATCTCTTACATTTAAAACACTGGTACATTGCGACTGTGCCATTAAAGGATCCCGCACTATCATTGAAATGGTGTGGTAGCCGATATCACCACAAGTGAAATTGGTTTCACTGAATGAATAGGTTAACGGATCACCATCAGTATCAAACGAATTATTGTTTACAAAAGAAGTGTCAAGCGTAAAGCTACCCGTCATATTCGGGTAAGCATTTACAGAATCGTGGCAAAGGGCTACAGGCACATCATTGTTACCGGTTACTGTAATTACCACCCTTGCTGTATTCGAGGTGCGGGAACCCGCATCGCTAAACTGGTACTCAAAAAAATCACTCCCCTGGTAATCATCTTCAGGTGTATAGGTTACCACACCTGTTGAAAAGTTTACTGAAGTTGTTCCATGGGCAGGATTGGTAATAATATTTACACTACCGATGTCAATGGTGCTCTGTCCGTCAATGTCGAAATCGTTTGATAAAACAGCGAGTGTCAGGGGGACATCTTCGGGTGTGGAAGCTGTGTCGTTAACTGCAACAGGGTCGTAATCGTTAGAGAAAGCTACCACAATTCTAACCACTGCAAAAGACCGGTTTCCGTTACCATCGGTAATTTCATAGGTGAAATTTCTTACGCCATAGAATTCTGCCACAGGGGTATATGTAAAATCACCATTGGAATTAAACAGAAGGTTTCCCGAGGTGGGAGGACTGGTTACCACAATATTATCTATACCATCACCCAGCCCGTAGTCGTTATGGAGTACAGTGGTGTCTAATGTTTGCTCCTCGACAATGTAAAAGGTATCCCGAACGGCTACCGGGATATCATTTTGAGACAAAACCGAGATGACAACCCAGGATGCTGACTGATCACCATCAGCATCCTGAATAGTATATTGCAGGCTGTCGGTGCCAAAATAGTTTTCCACGGGTGAATAAGTAAAGGTGCCTGTTGAAGAATCGATGGCGATATTGCCATGAACAGGCAATGAATGCATGATGATGCGCACGGGAGCATCTCCCAGGCCTGCATCATTGGCCAGCATGTTTTCAGTAAACGGAGTATCTTCATTGGTAGTAAAGAAGTCTGTTTTGGCAATCGGTGTTTCATCATTATCTGCGATGGTAACCAGCGCTATGCTATCATTAAACAAAGCATTCGATGATGCATTATTTAAATGAACTTCCAAGGTTTCATTGCCTTCCTCTTCAGTATCCTCGATACTGGTAATCAAAATGCTGTCGTGCAGTTGGAAAGCTGAAAGTGTAAATGGCTGTGCAGGATTTACACCAGTATAGTCAGTTCCTTCCGTGGCTGAAACAGCATGGGTGTTATACGTAAATGTAATATCGGTACTGCTTGGATGCGAAACGGTTAAGTTTAATTTTAAAACTGAGCCCTCAATCCCAGTAGCATTGGAAATCGTTATCTGAGGCAATCCCTCATTGTCGAGAATATTTGGTGTAATGGTATCGCTTGTGGCAGGTCCCGTAAATATGGCATTTTGCAGATTTTGCAGCACAAAAAGAAATGATTCGCTTCCCTCCAGGATGGCATCGTCTGTGGTTACAATCTCCACGCTAAATTCCAGTGAACCGGCGGAAATTGTATCATGGGTTAATGGTAAGGCGGCAAAATCATCAGGACTTGTAGCTGTAGCATTGGAAGTAAAATACCAAAAGGTGATATTGCGGGCACTGGGGTGCGAAACAGTTCCTGAGATCAAAAGCGTATCACCTTCTGCTAAGTTAATTGCTGACAAAAACATGGTGGGTATCAATTCATTGTCAATAATTGAAGTTGTTGATACCAGGTTGCCCAACCTGGCATTAACAATATTGCTTAGGGTTATGGTAAACTGCTCATTGGCTCCAGGTTCATGAATGTTATCATCAACAATATTTACGGTAATGCTCTTTGTTAATTCACCGGGTGTAAAATTGAGGGTGCCGGAATAACTCCCCCTGGAAAAGTCCAGCGCGTTTGTTGCGGTAACGCCGGCAATGTTAAAGTCTGCGCGTATTGTTTGTCCGCTTAACCGATCCAGCGTAACATGGTATGTTATGGTGCCGCTGCTTTCGCTGATGGTTTTTGAAGATTCAATGTTGATGAAAGGTTTGGGATCGCCATCATCAGCGATATAGGCTTGTGATGTATTGCCCTGGATAACAGCTTTAGTGGAATTGGATATTTCAAGAGAAAAGGTCTCCGTATCTTCTGCCAATAAATCATTTTGCACAGGTACATCAATGGTGAATACCTGATCGCCGGAAGTGATGGTGCCTGATCCGTTTGTTGCAATATAATCACTCCCCTGGGTTGCCGATAAGGGACTGGTTGCAAAATCAAAACTTACATCATCTTCATCCCATGGGTGGGAAAGCTCCACGGTAAAAGTAGCATTGGGATTACCAATATCGCCTTCCATTATTGAAAGACTGTCTGGTTGCACAGAAAGGCAGGGAAGGAGAATTACTTCGCCGGAAGGATAGGTTTGACTGGGTTGACCAGCACATGTTGTAAGCCCAACAACCTTGTAACGTCCAGGAACAACGGGGTAAAAGGATGTGTCTGTTTCTCCGGGAATAATAACCCCATCTTTATACCAGTTATAGGTAGCATAACCCGAAGCCTTAAGCTCGGCATTTCCTGCACAAAAACCGCTGAGTTCCAGTACAGGATTAAAATTTATTTCAGGCACGGTTCCAAAGCCTGAGTAGTATCCTCCTGCTCCAATTGCACCGGATTCAATGGTTAATGCGGCATTTAATGCGCCTGTGGATTGAATAGTGAAATTCCAGTCAGTACCTGGATTGCATGAATTTAAGGTGGCACGATTAACAGAATAAGATTCCCAGAAGGCATTGCCACCGACGGTTTTTGCCCCGTTAATTGGCACGCCGTTAATGGTTATTGAAGAACCCGTTTGGGTAACCAGTTTTATTTCAGGATTTCCCAGGAAGTCGGCATAGGAAATTTGCACTTCTTTGTCTGCATTGCAGGAAAGCCGGGGAACAAAGACCATCCCAGTGGTGGCATTGCTGTTTGAGCCTGCCAGCGATTGATATACGTAAACACTGGTATCTGCCTGAATATACATGTTATTGTTGGAGGAATACTGGTTTTCTGGAATAATGATGTAATCACCTTCGCCATTTAAGGTTGCATAAGGTGTTAAATTTCCATTCAGGTAGATGTTGTTGGTACCACCCACAGAAACCAGGACTACATTTTCAACCAGGTTAGAACCATTCCCGCGCATCACAATATATTCTTCACCCACAATGTCAACAGGCACAATCTGGTCGAGGCCAATGTCGCGCACCCCTTTATCCATTGCTGATGTCCAAGAACCTGAAATAGCAGAAACTGGTTTGTTTGAGGTGACTTTTGTACCATTGAAATGGTTTACAGTGGTGTTTGTTAAACCAGAATTAAAGAAATCACGGGTTACCACGTACGATTGACCAGCCTGTAATGAAATGGTAAAAGTATTTGAAGGATGCCCATCCCATTGTACCCTTGGGTTTTTGAAAGTTACAAAAGTATTATTTTCAGTGGCCATTACAGAAATAAAATGGGTACGCCGCCGGTTTCTTGAGTGGGTATGGTTATCATTTTCGAGCACGGAAGCCATAAAACCAGCATAAAATTCTTTTCCCAATCCAACAGTGCCTTTAGAAGTTATAATACATGCCTGGAGACTTGTTTTATGTGTGACATTTACAAAAAATGGCTTTGAACCACTTAATATCAGGCCTTCATCATCCAGCCTGGTGTTCTTTTGGGAGGGGCCAATCAGACCAACAGCAGCAAATTGATACCCCATGTTAATTTGTGCCGGAGTACTTTGAGAAATGCTAAAGACCTGGTCGTAAGAACCATCCCTGCTTCTGATACGAACATTCAAAGGCGTAGCTTCAAAAGTTGATAACAGGATATACTGATCGCCATAATCGTTGTTATTATCTCCTGTATAATACAATGGTGGCAGGTAATGCAGCGTATCTACCTGTGCATGGGCAACCCCTGAAAGAAAAAGTAGGATGAGAATTAAATAAGTTTTTGTTTGTTTAACATCCATTCAATGCATTTTTTTACTTTAACCCTTACGTTAAAATGATGTATTTGTTTGTATATCTTTGATATAATATGAGGAAAATAGTATAAACCATGTTTATTTTAGTGCAAATGTATTAGGTTTCTATTTATACATGCAATTTAAAATTACAATACAGGAAAAACCAGGGGTATGGGTAGAACAATGGATCGATTAAAATGAAAAATGAAAAGATGAAAAATCCACTAAAAGAAAAAGTAATGTCTTTGCTATAAAGACTGTTGCGCTGAGCCTAACTTTAGTGAAAAACGAAAAGGAGTATGTGCTAAGCAAGCAAATTCTAATGTCTGGAATATCAATTGGAGCGTTGATTCGAGAATTAGAATTCGCCGCAAGTAAAGCTGATTTTATAAACAAATTAATTGTATCACTTATCAGACATGGTTGTGCCCTTGAAAATCACATCAATTATTCTTATTTAATGCTTTAAATATTGCATTTGCTTAGCATTGTCGATATAAATTATTTTCCTATCTTGCAATATTCGTAGAATAAAGGGGTAAGAAATTTGTTTTCCAAATCCACAAGGATTAGTCGGAAAAGCTACTGATTTTTCAAAAAACATAAAAAATGATACAAAGAATAGTTTTTATAATTGTAATCAACTTAACTTTGGTGGTTTCCTGTTTTTCAGGGAATAATCCCAGAACCTTTATATTTACTGATGTTAATATCGATTCAGGTGATCCTGATGATCGCCAATCGTTGATCCATTTATTGTGGTATGCAAATGAATTAGAAATAGAGGGAATTGTTCCTGACAGATGGAATGCCAGAAGTGCGGAAGCATGCAACCTGGTAATTGATGCCTATGCCAAAGATTATCGTGAATTTTCCTTTCATTCAAAGAATTATCCCGCACCGGAAGAAATTAAAAGTTTGGTTGCTAACAATATAGATGAGTCTTTCAAATTATTCCATTTGGCTGTTGCAGATACCAGCTGTCCCTTATATGTGCTTGTTTGGGGAAACATGGAGGTCTTTAGCAAATTGATGCTCGCACATCCTGAATATTCCAGTAATATAAGATTAATTACCATTGGAACCGGATTAATGATGGAAGAAGATATAAAATATATGCCTGAAGAATGGGTGAAGTCAAAACCTTGTGAGCAGCTTAACTGGAATGGGTTTGGAAGAGATGTCATTTATAATAATCCACGGTTCAATGATCTGTGGTGGATTGAAATCAACTGGACATACGCGGGAATGTTTATTGGTGAAGAACCAAAAGAAATGTTTCATAAACTTTCAACGTATGGAAGTATGGGAAAACACATCAAAGAGGTGGTGAAAAATGAAACCTGGGCACGGTATTTTAGAGTAGGAGATACCCCTTCCGTTTTGTATCTTATAGACCCTGATCAGGAATTGGATAATCCTTCCCAAAGCAGTTGGGCAGGCAAATTTGTAAAACCATTTCCTGTTGTAAAACCCAATTATTATACCGATTATAGTGGTTCACAAAAATGGGATTACTTAATTCCCTGCAATACCTGGCACAATCATCAACTTGTAAGAGAGGCAGCTACCAGAACATTATTAGATAGAAGGCCTGAGATGTATAATGCATTAATTGAAAAGCTTAACTCACTTTATAATAAGGAATAAAGGCAGGTATAGAACATAATTGAATATATTTGGCGAGGATATTGCCTTATAGATTCCAAACATCGTATCCAGCTTGTGTCGATGACTCTCTCATTAAAATGGCCTATTGTATGACTTTCATCAAAGTTTTTCCTATTTTGGGTAGCAAATCCGGCATATTTTTAGATGTTAATATATTGTCAAATTAAATACTCTAAGATCAATAAGGTGTACAACTTCTCATACTTTAAAGAAAAAGACAGGCAAAAAATTTTGGGTTTTATCGAGGAATACCCATTTGCTTTTATCACCGGTAGTTACTTATCGGGGAAACAGGTAGCAACACAAATACCGATATTAGTTGAAGAAAGAAATGGCGAACTGTTTTTGCAGGGACATATTATGCGAAATACAGACCATCACCAAGCTTTTATTGAAAATTCCAATGCACTAATTGTATTTAGCGGGCCCGGATGTTACGTAAGTGCTTCCTGGTATAGTAATCCGCAAATGGCTTCTACATGGAATTACATGAGTGTTCATATTGAGGGGGAAATTAGCTTTATGCCAAATAATGATTTAATACAGCTTATGCGTAAATTAACACTGAAATTTGAAAAAGGCAATACACAATCGCTGGCATTCTACGATAACCTTCCTGAGCCATTTTTAAATAAAATGATGCCTGCAATTGTTGGCTTTGAAATAAAGGCTGAGAAAATTGAGAATGTTTTTAAACTATGTCAGAACAGGGATGAGAAGAGTTATCTGAATATTATTTCGAAACTTGATGAACAGGGTGGAAGTAGTGCCCTGATTGCTTCAGAAATGAATAAAAGAAAAGCAGAACTGTTTCCTCCCGGTGAAAAATGGGATGCTTCAAAATTTGATTCTTGAAAAGTGTAATCATTAATATACATTCACTATGGAAGTTAAAAAGCTTAGCAAAAACGCTATTTCAGATTTCAGGGATTTAATTAGAATATTTAAGCTCGTTTTTGAAAATGAAGAGCAGATTCCATCAAATGAGCATTTAGGTAAGCTGCTATCAAACCCTGCCTTTTTGGTTTTTGTTATTATGCTAAACGGGAAGGTTGTAGGTGGTTTATCAATCTACGTGCTGCAAAGTTATTATAGCGAAAAACCCAGCGCATATATTTATGATGTAGGGATTATCCTGAATATCAGGGACAGGGTTTTGGTAAAGCATTGATGGCGCATGTATTTAAATTCTGTGAACAAAATGGTTTCAAAGATGCCTATGTTGAAGCAGAAAGTGATGACCTGGACGCAGTTCATTTTTACAGAAAAACAGACTTTCGCATTGAAATGAAAGCCACACATTTTACCAGCACGTTTGAGAAATAGACCAGAAGTACAACAACCATAATTATAGGAATTAAGGATGAATTGAATTATAAAACGTGATCAGTATGCATAGGCGATGCCTTCTTTTTGCTGCTGCTTTAGAATTCACGGCACTATGATAATTTGGTTCAACCTGTATTTTTTCACGCTCATAACCTTTAATTGCACGTTCATCTTATTATAATTTTATCACCGTAATATCCGCTGCATCTTTGTTTCATCAAATTTCAATTTATAAAATTAAAAATTATGAAAATGATGAAAACAATGAAAACAAAAGTATTTTTTAGCCTGGTAGCAGTATTAATTGCTACTTCTTTACAAGCCCAAAACCAAAATCCACGGTGGGGATTTGAACTCAATGGCGGCGTTTCAATGGCTACCCGAACACTTAGTGGATCGAAGCTTAATGTGGGTGGTGGTTTTGAAGCCTCTTTCCAATACCGTGTGCTTGAGCATACAGGACTATATGCAGGATGGGGCTGGAACAAATTCACCGCAGACGAATCTTTTGCCGGAACAAATGCCGATTTTGAAGAAACCGGCTATGTATTTGGGCTGCAGTTTAAGCATCCTGTGGGCACATCACCAATAGCATGGTATGCCCGCCTTGGTGGATTATACAACCACATTGAAGTTGAAAATAATAAAGGTGACATTATTCACGATACAGGGCATGGCTTTGGTTTTCAACTCGCCGGGGGGGTAGACATCCCGCTGGGCAAAAACTGGAGCCTCACTCCGGGTGTTAAATTTAATTCAATTAACAGGGATTTAGAAAATGTTGAAGCCGTAGATAACCTGCAATTAAATTATTTACAGGTACGTGCAGGCCTCGTAAAAATGTTCTAGTAAATATCCTAAAATGGTGAAATTTCAGGTTCCTTTAGCGGGAACCTGATTTTATCATTTATACAATTGCCACTGACTTTTATTGCCTTTTATACCTGAACTTTTTGCAGGTGAGTTTATATGTATGTTTTCAGATTGTTGAATGTGGATATGAGAATCAGCTCTTTCATTCATATGAATATAAGTATTGTTCAAAAAAACATTATCTGATTTTACAATACTTAAGGCCGGCCTGTAATCAACACCTTCTGTTTCAAGTACAATATCATTAAAGAAAATATCATTAGCATTTCTGATATAAAAGCCATACGATGGCATATTGCAATAAATAAGTTTCCGAATGTAGGAATTTTCAGGCTTTCCTGATCATTTAAACCAGGAGACCAACTTTTTCTTCATTTTGTTTACCCAACTGTTTCCTCCTGAAGTATCATTTTCGTCGAGCATGTATCCCAGTGGATTTAATACCGGAACATGATCGAAGATTGCTTTTAAAATTCCCATTACAGGAATGGCAATAATCATACCTGGTAGCCCCCAAATCAAGTTACCTACAATTACTCCTATAATTGTTGCTATAGGGTTTATTTCCACCTTATGACCAACAACATAGGGTTCAAGGATGTAACTTTCAAAAAACTGTGCAATGGTAAATACAATAATAACACCAATCATAGAACCTGTGCTCTCGCCAGTAACGATACT
>JBEPYD010000028.1:0-19448 GCA_041641575.1 Bacteroidales bacterium | reverse complement strand
CAAAGCAATATTGACATAAGAAGTGCCATACCCATGCAGGTAACCGAGGATGCCAATGGATTTGCGGATGGAATTAATTTTACTACTTCTTCTGAATCTCCGTTGCAAAACTACTTTTTCAATAAAAACCGTGGCATTGCCATTGATGCAGGAGTAATCTATGATTATACAGATGATGTTCAATTTTCTGCCTCCGCATTGAATATTGGGTTTATTCGGTGGAAATCAAACACCCAGTCGCTGAAACAGGATGGCTCATTTGTATTTAATGGGATAGATTTAAATAGTTTAACAGCAAATACAACAGACCAGGATGTTATCAATGCCCTTGAGGATTCATTGTGGAACCATTTTTATTTATCCAATAATGCTGAAGCATACTTTACCCTGCTCCCGCTTCAGCTGATGGGGGGATTGCAATATCATTTTTCCAAAAATCTCTATGCCGGCATTACTGGCAGGACAGATATTCATAATGGAAACTTTTACCCTTCAGCCACTTTTTCCTTACGCTACAATCCCTTTTCAAATCTTCATCTTATCGGAAGTTATTCCATTATGAACCGGGCTTTTAATAATATTGGTGGTGGGGCTATGTTAAGTACCGGCATCTTTCAATTTTATTTCTTTACGGATATGATGCCCGTGCAGTATGCCCGTGATGCCGCTTCTGGAATTCTGGTGCCTTATAATGCCAGAACCATGAACTTTCATTTTGGAATCAATCTTTTATTTCGCTGCTCTGATGACAATGAATACCGAAAAGGAAGCCGTGGAAAGGTATGTCCGGCATACAATTAGGAATGAAAAGGTTATCAACCTTAATTAAAATACAGATTTAAGTTTTTTTACAGACTCCAGTCAATTGGAGTTTTTCCTTGCTTTTTTAGTATTTCATTAGTTTTGCTGAAGTGTCGGCATCCAAAAAAACCATTATGAACAGAAAAAGGTGATGGATGAGCCGCCTTTAGCACATGATGTTTTTTGGTATCAATAAGATTCTCCTTGGCTTGTGCAAATCTTCCCCATAGTAAAAACACCACGCCTTCAGAAAAATCAGATACTTTTTTTATGGTTGCATCGGTAAAATTCTCCCAGCCTTTTTTTTGGTGAGAACCTGCCTGACGTGCACGAACTGTAAGCGTGGCATTTAACAAAAGCACACCCTGGTTTGCCCATCCGGAGAGATCTCCATGGGCAGGAACAGGCAAGCCCAGATCAGTATGAATTTCTTTGAAGATGTTCACCAGAGATGGGGGCGGTTTTATTCCTTTTTTAACTGAAAAGCACAAACCGTGCGCCTGGCCGGGTCCGTGATAAGGATCCTGACCAATAATCACAACTTTTACTTTTTCCGGAGGTGTGTGGTCGTACGCATTAAATATCTCACTACCGGATGGATAAATAACGTATTGACTTTTTTCGACTAAAAGAAATTTCTTTAGTTCCAAAAAGTATGGTGCCTGAAACTCATCAATTAATAATTCTTTCCAGGCTGGATTGATGTTAGGATTAATATCCATAAGCTACTTTTTATATTCAATTATGTAATGAAGGCTTGCTGAAAAATACACTTTTTGCACTAAATTACGAATAATAAAAACGTTCTAAATGCACGCCTTTGACTAACCTGTTTTTTCAGCAACCCCTTTTTAAAAATTGGTACTACCCTTATTTTAGTGGTTAAATATTTTCACCGATAGTTTTTTTTCTTTTTTTCGAAATATTTTCAAATGCATCCTTCTTTAGGTATCCTAATTCAAAAGCTATCTCTGTTTGGCAAACAATTTCCAACAAAGCCTAAAAACCCAAAATTAGTAAAAATCAGTTAACTGATTTTTTGTTTTATAAGGCAAAAGGGCTCGAAAATATTGTTTTTGAAAAGCAACAGCGGTTTGATTTTTGTATCTTTACCTCAGGCAATGCCATTGGACACTTTTTCTTTATTTTTCCATTCGGCCTAAGTTTGATATCGACAATTGTAGGAAGTGAAAAAATCGGGATATAGCGATATGCCGCTGCATGGCGGAAGCGTTCCAGCCTGGCTTTACGAGCGAATGGAGCGGCTTAGTGGCGCTATTGTAGAGGTTTTAGTTGAGGAGTATGGGGTGCAGGGTTTGTTGAGCCGCATCAGTAATCCATTCTGGTTTCAGTCGTTTGGTGCTGTGCTGGGCATGGACTGGCATTCATCGGGTATTACTACTTCTGTGATGGGTGCGTTAAAGCGCAGCATAAATAAGAGGAGTGAACATCTTGGTCTATATGTCTGTGGCGGACGTGGCAAGCATTCCTTAAAAACGCCAGAGGAATTACTTGTTGTTTCTAATCGTTTTGGCACCGATGGACAGGCGTTGGTGCGCACCAGTAAACTAACTGCAAAAGTTGACAATACCGCCATACAGGATGGTTTTCAGCTCTATCTGCACAGCTTTTTAATTTCCAGGAATGGCGCATGGGCCGTTGTTCAGCAAGGCATGAATACCCAAAGCTCCATGGCAAGAAGATATCACTGGTTGTCTTCTGAAGTCAGGTCGTTTGTTGAGGAACCGCATACCTCTGTTTATGGTAAAAATATCGGCGCCTTTTTAAATCTCACTTCACGTGATGCAGGAGAAGCCCGGAAAGGCATACTGGAAATTTCAGGGCAATCGCCATCACGCATGATACCCGAAATTCAAAAGCTAATCATGCCACGCCATCATGAAGTGCGCAGCAATGATATTGATTTAAAGCGGCTGGGTACTTTAATAGGATTGGCGTATGACAAGGGAATTAGCTCTTTTGAATCTTTGTTATTACTAAAGGGGCTGGGGCCAAAAACCATTCGTTCACTGGCACTGGTTAGTGAAATAATCTTCGGCACTCCAGTGCGGTTTTCAGATCCGGCTCGTTTTTCTTTTGCACAAGGTGGAAAAGACGGTCATCCATTTCCGGTGCAAACTACGGTGTATGATGAAACCATTGATCTTTTACAAAAAACTGTAACCCGGGCACGCATAGCGCACACTGATAAGAAAAAAGCCTTGCATAAGTTGCATTTGATTGCCTGCGAACTGGAGAAAAAGTTTATACCGAATGACCGGTTATCGGAATTTATGGCAAAGGAAAGAGCCGAATCGCCTATGTTTGGCGGAAGAACAGCAGGGGATAAACAAAAGAATGCAAAAGTCCAGAAGCGTCCTTCTGCACAGCTCCGCATTCCATTTGCCGATTGAAATTCTTTAAACGATTTCTGCAAGAAAACTCAAATGATTTTCAAACAGACTAATTAACCGCAATCACTTCTTTTAACTCCGGGATCTCCTGGCGAAGGGCCATTTCCACTCCGGCTTTTAGCGTATGTACACTAAAAGGACATGTACCACATGCACCAAGCAGGCGCACTTTAATGGTCATATCATCCGTGATTTCCTCCACGGTTACATCACCGCCATCTGCTATAAGGTAAGGGCGGATTTCTTCGAGCTTTGTATTTACCCGTTTTAATAGATTTATATCGTTTTTCACCTGTTATATTTTTAGAATGTTAATGAAATGTCCAAATATAGAATAAAAAAATCTTAAACTCTTTATATTTTCTTAACGGATTACATTTTAGTTAATTGGATTTATACTTCTCGTATCAATTGTGCTAATTAAAATCTTATCAGGATCGTGTGATTTCAACCTTTTTTGTAGCCTTTTGTGTGTTACGTATTTCCACCTGCTCAATCATTTTTTCAGTAAGTGATTTAAAAGCCATACCTGTAATGGATTCTTCATTTATTGCAGCAGGTACTCCTTCATCACCTCCTTCACGAATACTTTGCACCAGTGGAATTTGCCCCAGCAATGGTACATTAATAGATTCTGCTAACTTTTTACCGCCTTCTTTGCCAAATATATAATACTTATTATCGGGCAATTCTGCCGGGGTAAACCAGGCCATATTTTCAACCAGCCCAAGAACGGGAACATTTACCTTTTCGCCACGAAACATGTTTATTCCTTTTATGGCATCAGCAAGTGCAACTTCCTGTGGTGTAGTAACAATAACAGCCCCGGTAACTGCCACCTCTTGCACCAGGGTAAGGTGAATATCGCTTGTGCCCGGGGGGAGATCAATAAAAAGGTAATCCAGTCCCTCCCAGTCACCCTGCTCCATTAATTGCTTAAGGGCATTTGTAGCCATAGGGCCCCGCCATACCAGGGCATCATCAGGTTTTACAAAAAAGCCAACGGAGAGAATTTTTACACCGTATTTTTCTATGGGGATAATCACCTCTTTGTCTTCACGCTTTTCCATTACAGGCCTTAGTTGTTCTGCCTGAAACATTTTAGGAATGGATGGGCCGTAAATATCTGCATCAATAAGCCCTACTTTGGCGCCTGATTTTGCTGCTGCAACAGCCAGGTTGACAGCTACAGTAGATTTTCCAACACCTCCTTTTCCAGAGGCCACTGCAATTATATTTTTAACCCCTTTTAGTATTTCTTTTTGGTTTTGATATTGTTGAAATGCGGGTTTTTCAGTTTGGATTTCCACCTTTACATCAAAATCCTCCCCGGTAAGTGAAAGGATGGTGCGTTCAATCGCCTGCTGAACTGATCCTGCAAAAGGGTCTTTCTTCTTTTTAAATTTTAAAGAAACATGTACAGTTTTCTCCTTTATTTCAAGGCCTGAAATTATTCCCTGATCAACAATATTGCTGTCACTTTCCGGGTGTTTTATTTCTTTTAAAGCATCTAAAAGCTTTTGCTTTGTTATTTCCATATAAAGTTATCTATAAGGTTTACAATTTACAGGTGCCCTTAACAATGTTTCTTTTCCTTTATGAAGTGTGAACAATTCAGGGAATAATAGCTAACAATGTTTGGCACCAGAGTTGCTTTCAGGTTTATGCAGGCATAGATAAATCATTGAAAAAAAAGTATGCATGTAATCTAAAAGCATATCCTGTTTGAGGTACAAAGATATGCATATTCATGCATAATCTTACATTAATTTAGATTAATTCCAATGAAGGATCCCAAAAAATATCCTTAAAGTTTTGAATTTGATTGTCAATTATTATAACACCTTCATTCTCCAGTAGCTGAGCCATAGCTGATGAAGTTCCAAAATGTTTTTTGCCCGTTAACAGGCCGTTGCGGTTTACCACCCGGTGGGCAGGAACATATGGCATTCCGGATTTTGTGGCATTTAATGCCCACCCAACCATGCGTGATGATTGGGGTGAGCCAAGGTAGCGGGCAATGGCACCATAACTTGTTACCCTTCCATGGGGGATTTGACGGGTCACACTGAATACACGTTGGAAGAAGTCTTTATTCTTCGTCATCCGGGGGTTCCTGTATGGGTTTGTCAGTATCGAGGTTAAAGCGGAGGTATTTGATGGGTACACCTTCGCTCAGAAACATTTTCTCATAAAAGGTATATATCCCCTTGGTATCATCAACATATTGTGAATGGTAAAGGTCAGGGGTAAGCGCTTCAATTGAAAGACCGTTATGCTTTACCAGACGAAGGGTATATTCATACAGCTCCAGGTTGTCTGTTTTCAGGTGTATTTTTCCACCGGGCGCTAAAAATGTTTTATAGTCATTTAAAAAGCGGGCATTGGTGAGTCGTTTTTTTGCACGTCTTTTCTTAAGTTGCGGATCAGGGAAGGTAATCCAAATTTCAGTAACCTCTTCAGGGGCAAAAAAGGATCGAATAGTTTCGATACGTGTGCGTATGAAACCTACATTCTTTAACTTTTCATTATAAGAATCCTTTGCACCTTTCCACATACGTGCTCCTTTTATATCCACGCCAAGGAAATTTTTTTCAGGGAATGCCCTTGCCAATCCTACAGCATACTCACCTTTACCACAACCTAATTCCAACACAATGGGGGCTGCATTTTCAAACCAGATATTCCATTTGCCTTTTAAGCGGAATTCATTGTTATACACATGATTAAATGGAACCTGTATCACATGATCAAAGGTTTCCATTTCTGCGAAACGGGCTAACTTATTTTTTGACACTGATTGGTTATTTTATTGTGTTACGCGGGTAATTCGTATTCCGGCATCAACAATTCCCGGCAGCTCTTCCATACGCATCGCCTGGGTTAATTCAAACTGGTACTCTCCCGGTATGGGAAATTTAACATGTTTTTTAAATAGATGTGAATGTTGCCAGATACCGGCTACACTCTTTCCATACCATTTTCCATGCACATCAGCCATTGGTATTTCCAAAGTATCGCGGCGCATGTTACCTGAGGGGGCTATTGTATTTACAAACAGAAAAAGATTGCTCATTGGGTATTCATTTCTGTTTCTTACATTAATGAATACATTATAAACAACTGAAGTGTCTGTTATGAGGGCTTCAAAATAAAGGGTGTTATCCTCTTTCCAGGTTTCATCAGGGAGGGTTTCATATTGATCGAACTCAACATTTCTCCCGCAACCCAGGATAAACAACAGGATAACTACAAAAACCGGTAATCGAAAATTATTGATCATTGTTATTCTTTGGTTTTCTTTTATGTTGATTTCTTCTTTTCTTTTTCTTCTTTTTCCGGGTTTTTTTATCGTCAAAACGGGTAAGGCTGTCTTGTCCCATCTGGTTTTCAAATTCATTGCTTTTTGTTTCAGTAACAAAGGTTTCATCTGTAAGCTGTGCAGGTTTTTTACCTTCCCTGTTCATTTTAATCACTTCATGTGCCCGGGCAACACTAAGTGCTGTAACGTTTTCAGGATATTCTCTATTGAAAGAATACCAAAGCATTTTACGGTGTATGTCGGATTTAAAATGGTATGCTTCTCCATTTTCAGTTTGTAAAGGAACATTTGTATCAGGAAAATCTTCCCTGGCATCAAGATATGCGCTGAGTTCGTAGTTAAGGCAACATTTAAGTTTTCCGCATTGCCCTGCAAGTTTTTGCGGGTTTAGCGATATTTCCTGATGGCGTGCTGCGTTTGTTGTAACGGAAACAAAATTTGTGATAAAAGTAGAGCAACATAATTCCCTGCCACAAGATCCAATACCACCCACGCGGCCTGCTTCCTGCCGTGCGCCAATTTGCCGCATTTCTATGCGTATACGAAATTCTTCAGCCAGCACTTTAATTAATCCACGGAAGTCCACTCTTTCATTAGCAATATAATAAAAGATTGCTTTTGTTTTATCGCCCTGGTATTCAACATCGCTTATTTTCATGTCCAACTTCAGGTCATCGGCAATAACCCTTGCCTTTAGCATGGTTTTTTCTTCACGTGATATGGCATCATACCATTTTTCCAGATCGTTTTGTTTGGCCTTGCGGTAAACTTTCTTTAGATCGGCGGGTTTTTCTTTAAGGCCATACCTTTTGAGTTGTTCTTTTACCAACTCACCGGTAAGTGAAACAATCCCTATATCATGTCCTGGTGAGGCTTCAACTGCTACTATATCTCCGCGCTTCAGGGGCAAGCCATTTACATTGAAATAAAAAGTTTTCCGGGTATTTTTAAATCGTATTTCTACAATTTCGCTACTGTCTGGTAATTGTGGTATATCTTTCAGCCAGTCGTAAGTATTTAATTTGTTGCAGCTCCCCGACTTACAACAAACCCTGGAATCATCGTCGCTGGTGGATACTTCAATACCATCTATAATGCATGAACGTTGTGTCATATAAAAGAATTTACTGTGGCCTGCATCTTCTCTTCAATTATTTCATTCTATATGTTTCTCGCTGGCCAGTATTTAAGTTAATCTCAGGTAAAAATATCTGAAAGTAAATAAAATAGTTGTTTTAAATATAAAAAATTGTTAGCAAAGTTAATAATTATAAGCAGACTGAATTAGCACAACGCATTTTATCTGCAATTGGATGTATTACAAAATCATGCTGAAATTTCTCATTGCGTTCTATGTACGTTTTAAAAGCATAGAAATTTTTATGGAAAGATCTAGTAAGATAAGCTTTTCATAACCATTGGATTCGATGTGGTAGGCAGCGGTATTCAATTCGTCAGTCAGCTGATAGATGTTTCTTTCATGTATAAGTTTTGCAAATTTCTGGCTGAATTGTTCTTCCTCTTCAGACATATAAACAATATCCTGAGGAGCCACACCTTTAATGAAACATTCACGCAGAAACTGCAATGAATAATTCAGAAAACCCTTTATTTTTTCCCGTCCTTCCGATGCGAGACCATCAATGAAGGGGAGAACATCTTCTACCACAGGTTTGTAACTATATCGCATAAACGTCACGAACAGCTGATGATATTTTTTATCATCATCATCATTTTCAAGGGATTTTAAAGCCTTCAGATAACTTCCATTTGCAAGGTGTACAATCTTTCTAGCCTGCTGTTCGGATAATGAGAATTTTTCAAGCAACACCTTTTCCATTTCTGCAGCCTCAATAGGGGGGACTTTTATAAGTTGAGTCCTGGAAATGATGGTTTGCAGAAGCTTGCCGGGATTTTCACTTACCAACAAGAATATTGTGTATGGAGGCGGCTCCTCAATCATCTTCAACAATTTATTGGCCGCTGTAATATTCATTCTTTCTGGCAGCCAGATAATCATTGTTTTGTAATCGGCCTCAAATGTTTTAAGGTTTAACTTTCTGATGATTTGATAACTTTCTTCTCTAAAAATGCTAAACTGCTTATTTTCTGCATTTAGCATCGAAAACCATTGTAATTGCCCAAAATATGGCGTTTTTAGTACCAGTTCACGCCATTCGGCAATGAAATCATCGGATATCCAATCTTTGTTCGGTTTTTTCTTAAACACCGGGAAAACAAAATGCAGATCCGGATGTATCAGTTTATTAAATTTTATACAGGAAGAGCATTTGCCGCAGGAATCATCACCTGTTCTCTCTCTACAATTCAGGTAACGTGCATAGGCAATTGCCAGAGGTAATTCACCCACGCCACCATTCCCGGCAAAAAGCTGGGCATGAGGAATTCGATTTTCAAAAACTCCCTGTAGTAGTTTTTTCTTTACGGCTTGCTGCCCTATGATATCTTTAAAAAGCATACTGTTTTATTTTCCTTTAGATAAGGAATTTGTTTTTCCTTCTCACAAGAGGCAAAGGTATGTAAAATACTTTTTTTATCTTTGGTGAAATTTTTAATCAACGACTAAAAAACATCTATAATTATGCAAAGAATAGGGAATTATAATTTCGCTGGGAAAAAAGCTATTGTCCGCGTGGACTTTAATGTTCCTTTGGACAAAGAGACACAAAAAGTGACAGATAATACGCGCATAAAAGGAGCTTTATCCACCATAAATAAAATTTTATCAGATGGGGGATCTGTGGTTTTAATGTCGCATTTGGGACGCCCCAAAGAGGGACCGGAAGAAAAATTCTCTCTAAAACATGTTATCTCAGAACTTTCATCATTATTGGATGGAAAAGACATAAAATTTGCAGAAGACTGCGTGGGTAGTGGGGCTGCTGAAATGAAAAAGAACCTGAAGTCTGGTGAAGTTTTGCTGCTTGAAAATCTTCGCTTCTACAAAGAAGAAACAAAAGGTGATGAAGAATTCAGCAAAAAACTGGCAGAAAATGTTGATGTATATGTAAATGATGCATTTGGAACAGCTCACCGCGCACATGCTTCAACAACCATTATTGCGCAGTTTTTCCCAGAGCAGAAAATGTTCGGATATCTGATTGAGAGCGAGCTGGAAAGTATGGATAAGGTGATCCACCATGCAGACAAACCATTTACTGCGATTATGGGAGGAGCCAAAGTGTCCGATAAAATTCAGATTATAGAAAATTTATTGTCGAGGGTGGATAACCTGATTATTGGAGGTGGAATGACATATACCTTCATTAAAGCACAAGGTGGGCAAATTGGTGATTCACTTCTTGAGGAGGATAAGCAAGACATGGCGCTCGATTTAATTGAGAAAGCCAAGGCCAATAATGTAAAACTATATTTGCCTGTTGATAGTGTACTGGGTGATAAATTTGATGCTGAAGCAAATACTAAAACCACAAAATCTGATGCTATTGATGAAGGTTGGATGGGACTGGATATTGGAGAGGAAGCTGTAAAAGAATTCAGTGAAGTAATTAAGAATTCCAAAACAATTTTGTGGAACGGACCCATGGGGGTTTTTGAAATGGATAAATTCTCCAATGGTACTTCTGCAGTTGCTAAAGCCATTGCCAGTGCTACTGAAAAAGGTGCTTTTAGCCTTATCGGCGGTGGTGATTCTGTTGCAGCCATAAATAAAAATAAACTTGCCGACAAAGTAAGCTATGTTTCCACCGGTGGGGGCGCCATGCTTGAGTATATGGAAGGCAAGGAATTACCCGGAATTGCAGCGATAAGAGGAAAATAAACCACAAGGAACAGCTTAATAATCTGGTTTATACGAAAATAAAGGCCCCGTTAAATGCGGGGCTTTTTCATTTTAATTGCTTAGTGGTTTTTCTTATCAAGCTCTGGGGTTATAGGTACGGACATTCCTTAAAGGCTGTACTTAAATATGTTGGGAAAGCATGGTGAGTAAGGCATTCCTTTTCAGGGGCTTGGTAATGTAATCCACGCAGCCGGCCTGCAATGCTTTATGGCGGTCCTCCTCCATGGCATAAGCCGTTTGTGCAATAACTTTGATATTTGGGTACAGGCGTTTAATTCTTTCTGTAGCATCGTAACCATTCATTTCCGGTAATTGAATATCCATGAGAATCAGCTCTGGCTGCATGGTATCACATACATTCATAGCCTCTTTGCCATTTACAGCTTTATAAATATCAGCACCGGTGGGGGCAAGCACTTCATGAATGTAGTTTATACTTGTAGGATCATCCTCCACGATAAGTATTTTTTTGCCTTGCCAGTTGTAATTTTGTTTTCCGGATGTTTTATCAATAAAATCAATAGGTTTGGAAGCTGGAAAATATGGAAGGTTAAAATGAAATGTTGACCCGGAATTTTGTTTGGTTTCAAACCATATTTTGCCGCCTAAAACTTCTATGAGTCCTTTAGATATGGATAAGCCCAAACCGGTTCCTCCATATTTTCTTGTAGATGATTCATCGGATTGACGGAAAGGCTTGAAGATAATTTCTTTTTTACTCAGCGGGATTCCTATGCCTGTATCCCTTACATAAAATAATAATCGGTTCATTTCAATGTAATAACCAAATTCCACTTCTCCCTCATCCGTAAATTTTAAGGCATTATCTATAAGGTTAAACAGAATTTGTCTTATTTTACTGTCATCAGACAGGATGTAATCCTGCGCATCCGTCATACCTGTTTTAAAGGAGAGAGCAATATGACTCTTGCCAATAATATCGAGACGTTCAGCGTAATGCAGATGAACTTCATTTATGAGTTCATTCAGAGAAAATACATTATCCAGTCGTTCAACCTGTCCGCTTTCGATTTTTGAGATATCCAGTATTTCATCAATAATCTGCAGCAGGTCAATGCTGCGGTCTTTGATAATACTTGTATACTGCTTCTTCTTGTCTTCTTTTATATTAGGCAGTTGTATCAATTCGGCAAAGCCAATAATGCCATTCATGGGTGTCCGGATTTCGTGTGACATGTTTGCCAGAAAGGCAGATTTAAGCATGTCTGACTCTTCGGCTTTTTCTTTGGCTTTAATGAGCTCAAATTGTGCTTGTTTCATTTTTGTTATGTCTTCTACCACCCCATCAATATATTCGGTACCCCTGAAGTTTATGAGCCTTGTAATCTGCCTCACCCATATTTTTTCTCCATTTGATTTCACCAGTTTAAACTCAGATTCAAAAGTTTCATTGGTACTTAAAAAAGGTATTTCCACATCAATTTCCTTTAAAAGAAAAGCATCGGGAAATTTTAGACCGTTTAATTTTTCCGGCTTATCATGGCCTAGCACACGAGCCAGGGCTTTGTTGGCAAACGTGATGGAACGGTTCCGGTTGGCACGGTAAACCCCTACAGGAAGTTGCTCATTCAGAGACTTGTATACTTTCCTGCTTTCGGATAGCTCCAGCTCCATGGTTTTCTTAGTTGTTATATCTTGCATTGTACCCGATATTTTTACAGGCACACCTTTCTCTAGCAGCGGACGTCCAATTAATGAAACCCACTTTTCATCTCCTTTGCCGGTAACACATAGCGCTTCAACCTCTACCTGGGTATTTTCTTCAATACATTGGGTTAAATTGTTTTTTACTTCCTGGAAATAGGGCGGAACAAAAAATTCCAGCAGGTTAGCCTCTGTTATTTCGTAATCATCGGTAATTTCAAAAATATCGTAAATTGCAGCAGTACCATATATTATTCTTGAATGAAGGTCGAGCTCCCACGCACCAATAAGCGCAATTTTTTCCATCTGCGCGGTTAATGATATATTTTTTGAAAGCAATTTTTCATCTGCTTTTCGTTTGGAAATATCCCGTATGGCAGATATAATTTTATATACTTCACCTTTACTATCAGTAAAATAACTGGAGACTGATTCCACCCATTTATAGTCACCGTTTTTACATTTGCACCTCCATTCCACAGTAAAAGGTTCGTTTTTCTTTAACGATTCTGATTGCCCTTGCTTAATAGTCATGATATCGTCCTGATGAACCAGGCTTAAAATATTTTTTCCTATCCACTCATCAGCAGACCAGCCAGTGATTTTTCGCAGCGAAGGGCTGATATATATTAATTTACGGCTGCCATCCATTTGCACGATTACATCGCTAATGGAATCGGCCAGCAGTTTATATTTATCTTCGGAACGAAGTTTTAGTGTTTCATAATCCTTCATTTGGGTTACGTCAATAGCAAAAGTAACCACACCATTTACTTTCCCGGTTTCATTAAATGAAGGAACTTTGGTTAATTTGAGCCAAAAGGTTTTGTTGTTGACTCTAAAAAGTTGCTCGGGGGCCGATAAAGCTTTGCCATTTTTAAGCACTTGCTGATCCCATTCTTCTGTTGCTTTTGGAAAGTTTGTAAAAATTTCGGAATAGGATTTGCCAATAACATCTGTTTTAGTAAGCTCAAATTTTTCTAAAGCGTGTGAATTACATTGTAGTATTTTTAATTTATGGTCTTTGGCCCAGATGCCAATGGGCATAAGGTCTAGCAGATAGTTCTTCTCTTTTTCTGGTGCTATAAAATTTTTTCGGCCACGATCTTCTGCAGTAACGTCGCGGAGTGAGCAAAATATAAGGTCTTCTTTGCCAATTTTTATTTTCTTCGTTGATACAAAGTAATGAATTTCCTGATTTAAAACCTGGAAAACAATATTGTATGTATGTGGTGACAATGCATGCCGGTTAAAATATATTTTATTCAGTAAGGTTCTAAGGGCCGGGTCTGGGTCTTTTATTTCATCAATGGGTTTGTCAATTATATCCTCACGTGAAAGATTAAGTAAATTTATAATACGTTGATTAACTTCTTTTATCCTTATGGGGCGGCCGAATTCATCAGGTTTAAATATAATAATGCCTTCATCAAAATTTTCATAAATGGTGCGGAACTTATCTTCATTTTCTAATAGTGCTTTATGTTCCTCTATGGTATCTGAAATATTCTTGATAATACAGTTTAGTCTTGAAAATCCTTTTATCTCATCATATATAGGTTTACCATGAAGTTCAATGCTCAATAGGCTTTCATTTTTATGTACAAGCGTAAAATTTTCTTTCATGGATAGGGAATGCGTGCTGCATTTTTCAAACTGACGCTTAAAGCGCTCCGGGTTTCCGGGAGCGAGAAAATCGCCAAACCACTTGCCAATCAGATCTTCCGATTCATATCCTGTTAATTCTAACAGCGTATTGTTTATCTCCTGAATACGGCCTGTACTGCTAAGAGCCATAAACGACAAGGGCATATCATTGAAAAGCTCCTGCATGCGTTCAATTTTGCGGCGGAGTTTAATCTCTTCGCGCAGCCTTTGATGCAAGGAGATTTCCAGGTCTTCAATCCTGCTGTTTAGCTCATCCTGAAGTTCACCTGTTTCAATTTTTTTATTTTCACCCATATATCCTTATCACTTTCTTACCACATAAGAATCACTAATATACAAAAAATGCATTGTATTTTTCAAATTCTAACCTTTATTTAGATACATAATGGAATGACTAACAAAAAAATTACCCTAAATAATTCCTTTATTCTTTATTTTAAATGCTGAATTTTGGTAACTTTTACGATGATGAATCGAATAGCCTTTGCCCGGCGCAGCCATGTGCAAAACGCATAAAAGAAGTAACTCTTGAGCAGCATTTAGGAACCTGTTTGCCATTAGTTAAAGCCGGTAAGGCTCAGTCTTTAGTAGGTTTCTCGGCTGTTAATTAATAGACACAAAGTATTTGTAAGCAATATTAAGAAGGTGGTATTTTCTTTTATTACTCAAAGAATTCAGAGAAGAGAGGTGTAGTTTACTCAGTAGAAGAGAGGCACTGTGCTAAAAAATAGCTATAAAATGTATGTCTGCTTTTTAGAAAGTGAATTTTTTAGCGTCTGGTTGCCCGGTCGTTTTTCTCACAAGGGCATGGAACAGCTCCCCTGGAACTGTATTTTTTTGAAGACGTACAACTGAAACATACAATTGTAAAAAAGATGAGGATGAAAAATCTCATAATGAATTTGTTTCGCATATCAGGTTTTTTCATTATATACTATGTTTGGCCAGAATATGTTTTATAAAAATGAAAACGAATCTTATTGTACCTTAATTGTCTGCATAAGCCTGTATTAAAAAGTTGTTAGTTTACATTAAATTATAATATATTAGCTCTCTATTTTATAAACAGGTAAAGATAAAAATACGCATTTATATGCAAAAACCAATAATTGCAGGACCGAAATCGTACAAAGAAGAAACCGAACCAGGCACCTATTTCTGGTGCGCCTGTGGCAGAAGTAATAACCAACCCTGGTGCGATGGTTCCCACGCCGGGACAGAATTTGTTCCTGAAAAAGTAGTTATTGATGAGAAAAAGCCTCGAAAATGGTGCTTATGTAAATATACCAAAACGCCTCCGTTTTGTGATCATACACACAGGGAATTGCCCGGATATCCCGGTAAATAGTTGATTTAATTCATTCAAAATTAAAAGGTGATGGAAGAAAACAAAGGGAAAAACAGTTTTACAAAAAGAATGCTTGACAAGGTAGAAGCGGCCGGTAACAAGTTACCGCAACCGGTAACGCTATTTGCCATGCTTATGGGTATTGTGCTTTTGCTTTCATGGATTTTTGGATCAATGGGCGTTTCTGCAACCCATCCGGGTACAGGGGAACCTATTAAAGCCGTGAACTTACTTGATGCTGAAGGTTTGAGGCGCATTTTTACAAATATGGTAGATGTTTTTGCCGAATTTCCACCTTTGGGACTGGTTCTGGTGGTAATGCTTGGTATTGGTGTAGCTGAACGAAGTGGCCTTATAGCAGTTGGGCTGAAAGCTTTTGTAAGCAAAGTTCCAAAATCACTGATTACCTTCTCTGTTGTAGTAGCCGGAATGCTGAGTAGTGTTGCTGCCGATGCAGGTTATGTTGTGCTTATCCCATTAGGAGCTGCCATTTTTCATGGAATGGGACGCCACCCAATAGCGGGTTTAGCTGCCGCCTTTGCCGGTGTTTCCGGAGGGTTTGGCGCCAATTTTCTTCCCACGGGCCTTGATCCGCTTATTGCTTCTTTCACGGAACCTGCTGCCCAGATTATTGACCCCGCTTATACGGTAAACCCCCTTTCAAACTATTTTTTAATGGCTGCTTCCGTTCCTTTTGTTGGAATTGCGGGTACATGGGTTACCGAACGTATTATTATTCCAAGGCTGGGTGAATATACCGAGAAGCAGCAAGTTATTGAAGCTGAAACCTTCAGCAAACAAGAAAAAAAAGGGTTAAAATGGGTGCTTGTTTCTGTTCTTGTGATGATTGGTTTAATAGTTTTGGCCACCGTACCGGAAAATGCTGTATTTAAAAATGAAGCCGGGGAACTTACACCACTCTATCAATCTATCGTGCCTCTGATGTTTGTTATTTTCTTTGTTGCCGGTTTGGTTTATGGACTTATCACCGGCTCCATAAAAGGAGATAAAGATGTATCTAATATGACGGCCGAATCGATGGCTACTATGGGAGGTTATATTGTACTGGCTTTTGTAGCTGCACAATTTGTTGCCTTTTTTAACTGGTCAAACCTTGGGCTTATAGTGGCAGTGTTCGGTGCCGATGGCTTGCAAAACATTGGTTTTACCGGAATGCCCCTGCTGGTTGCTTTCATTATTATTTCATCATTTGTTAATTTGCTGATAGGAAGTGCTTCGGCAAAATGGGCAATAATGGCACCCATATTTGTGCCCATGCTTATGCTGATGGGATATTCTCCCGAAACCACCCAGGCAGCTTACCGTATTGGCGATTCTTACAGTAACATTTTAACACCATTACTCCCTTATTTTCCGCTTGTGATAACCTTTGCCCAGAAATATGTAAAGAACATTGGGCTGGGAACCATTATTTCTACCATGCTGCCATTCGCAATTGTGTTTGCGCTAGTGCGAATTCCTATGTTTTTAGTATGGATATGGTTGAATATACCACTTGGCGTGGAGGGACCCATTTATTTTACGCCCTGAGATTGCACCACTATTTAATCTCTATGAGTTTTTTTCTTATGGCGTAAACCACGAGGCTTACAGAATTTTTCTGGCCGGTTTTAAGCAGCAGATTGGCTTTATGCCCATCTACGGTACGTGGACTGATATGCAGTTTATCTCCAATTTCCTGGTTGGTAAGTCCCCTGCAGATCAGCTCAAGAATATCCAATTCGCGCGAAGTTAGTGCCTCTGCCAGCGGCTGGGCTTCTTTTTCCCTGGTGTTGGCTATGCTTATAATTACATCATCAGAAAAATAATTTCCGCCTTTAGTAACAACTTGTACAGCCTGTTTTATTTCTTCGCTGTCGCTTGATTTTAAAAGATACCCGTGAGCACCAGCAGCCGTCATCATATTAAATGAGTGTTCATCATCAGCCATGGTTAGCGTAATGATTTTTACTTCAGGCTGAATTTTCAATGCTTCGCGCGTTGCTTCAATACCCGACATTTGTGGCATTTTCAGATCCATGAAAACCAAATCAACAGGCGTGGTTTTCATAAATTGAATTAGTTCAGTTCCATCTGCAGCCTCATGTACAACCTTACAATAATGTAGTGAATTGACATAGGCAACCAGACCCTGCCTGAAAAGGGTATGATCATCTACCACAACAACCTTAAATATTTTCATGTTTCCTTATGTGCCAATTACCACGGGCGCTTCCAGCTTTATGCTAAATCCTTTCCCCGGAGCTGATGATATCCTTACTTTTCCATTTATGCTATTCATTTTATTATAAATATTTTTTAGTCCCAGGCCTTTCTTCTTTGTGTAAAATGCCTGTTCAAAATCCATACCGCAACCGTCATCCCGATAGGTGAACGTAAATATATCATTGTTTATACCAAAAAATAAATCTATATTTTTAGCGGCAGCATGTTTTATGGTGTTATTTATCAGCTCGTTCACAATCCGGTAAAAAATAATTTTACTGTTGCTATCCATTTGATTTTCGAAATTTCCAGTATCAATGTTTATTTTTAGCTTATGTACCCTGGCTATTCCTGCAGTGAAGGTTTTAATGGCGGCAATAAATCCGTGTGTCTGAAGCACCGGCGGCATAAGGTTATTCACTACTTCCCTGGTGGTGGCAATGGATTGGTTAATGATATCCTTTTGTTTGGAAAGTATGCGATATTGTTCTGGTTTTAAATCCGGATCGTCAAGCATCATTGAGGTGTATATTTTCATGGAAGAAAGCAGTGGGCCTAATCCATCATGAAGATCTTCGGAAAAACGCCTTCTCTCTCGTGATTCAGTTTCCATTATGGCCTGCATGATGGTTTTTTCAGCATATTTGCGCTCTCTCACATCACGGGCAGTGGTCAAAATTGCTTTTTTGGTTTGGTATTCTATAAACTGGGTATTGGCTTCAACAGGTATAATTTCCCCTTTACAGGATATAAGTGCCGAGCCAAACAATAGTTGTTCCGATTGAGCCAGTTCTTCGGTACCATAGGAGTTAATTACATTTTCTTCTTCAGAGGGATAAGAGTTTTTTGAAATAGTCTGTGTATTCAGGCTCATGAGTTTTTCGTGGGTATACCCCAATAACTGACATGCACTATTATTTACCAGCAAAAATTTGCCTTCATAGTCATAAACAAAAATAGCATCGTTTAAATTTTCAAAAATATTTTTAAAATTTGATTCTGATTGTATTAATGCATTTAATATTTCTTTTTTGTCAGTAATTTCTTCTACAAAACCTTCATAACCTTTTGCTTCTTCAGGCTCAGAAACGAACCTAATTTGCAGTTTTACATGAATTGTATTATTGTACTTGTTGTAGAATTTCACATCATGGGTTTGCCAGTCCTTTTTTCCCTTCACTGAGAATAAAATTTGGTTTCGCTGCTCGGGATCAACATAATGCACCGAACGATCTTCAATTCCGTTAAGGGCCTGCAGGCAATCTTCTTTACTGCCAAACCCAAGTATGGCAGCAAAGGGTAAATTAACCCAAACAAACTTTCCGGCCATATTTATTTTAAATATCCCTAATGGGGCATGTTCCAATAAGGTTGTGTACATTTCTTTTTTCAATTCCCCTGACATTGTGATTGTTACCTGCAAACATAAATAAAAAAAATATTAAGATGCAAATATACTTTTAAAAAATATCACATAGAATTAGAGTATGATTGAGATTCGGTGATAAAAGTTCTCTCGTGCATATTTTCGCGTATTTAAAATATTATATATATTCGCTTTCCAAATTTCAGAACATTATAGCCAGGTAAAAAACTAATTAAAATTATCATGAAAAAAGAGCATGTCTCAATTAAAGAAAAATTAGGCTTCAGTATTGGGGAATATTCTTCCAGCATTGTGTGGCAAACGCTTATGTTTTTTCTTCCTATATTTTACACAGATACATTTGGCCTCACAGCTAGTGCTGTGGCATTAATGTTTGGTGTAGTAAGAATTTTTGATGCTTTTACTGATCCTGTTATGGGAATTATTGCTGACCGTACAGAAACTCGTTGGGGGAAGTTCAGACCCTTTATTTTGTGGCTGGCGATTCCTTATGGTTTGGGTACTGTGCTTATGTTTACCACTCCCGATCTTGCAGGGCAGGCTAAAATAGTCTATGCCTATGTAACCTATTCGGCCATGATGATTATTTACACAGCAATTATGATCCCATACAATTCTTTGATTGGGGTAATTTCTCCAAACCCTGATGAGCGTACAAGTGTTTCATCATATAAATTTGTTTTTGCTTATGCAGCAGGATTTTCTGTGCAGCTTTTGATTATCCCACTGGTTAACAGATTGGGTGCGGGCGATGATGCAAAAGGATATCAGCTGACAATGGCAATTTTTGCAGT
>JBEPYD010000027.1:0-19560 GCA_041641575.1 Bacteroidales bacterium | reverse complement strand
AAGCAGTAATTTCCGGTATGCAACAGCATTCATATGCGTTCCGATAAGCCCCTGGGAGAAAATTTCTTCGCGTGAGGTTGCCAGCAACCTGCCTTCGGTATCATACATGTTAATATCTGTATAAAAAACATTTGAGAATTTTTTAAGCAACTCATTTAAATTGCTGTACCCCGGCGCACTCCAATCCGCAGTTAGTTCATCTTCAAACTCAAGTTTATGCACAAGCTCTATGAGTACCGATTGAATTTTTTCTCCAAGAATTTGGTTATGTCTGCTTTGATATTGCTGGATGCTGAAAAATATTGTTCCGGCACCTACAACAATTAAAGAAATAATTAAAAGAGACAAGAATGATATTTGTATGCGGCTGCGAAAACTGTTGTCAATACCGGACAAAATCATGGAAGGCCGGAATATCACGAGTAAAAGATTAAAAAGAATAAAAAAGCTGCCAAACAGATAGGCAAGTGAAATCAGGTAATCGAATCCCCGGGTAGCTTCATTGCTTATGATAATGGTATTTTCTGGAGCAGGGCGGTAAATAATATGATTCCAGCCATTTAGTTTTGCAAATGAAAATTCTTTTTCTGAAAGATGATATATTCCGGCATCGAGGGTGTGCGGATATTCACCGTCCTGGGTAATGAGCCTGTCCTGATGATATTTGGCATAAGAGAAATGTCGCTCGGCAAGCGCAGCCTCTTGTTTCTGATTTAAGAGTAGCTCAGGATATCCCAGTTCCTGTATGATTAATTTTGAGTCGAGTTGGGTAAATACATCAACCGTATCCTGGCCGATACCAAAAATAAAACGTCCAAAGTAGGAAATATGTCCATTGGCATCATTGAGATAATAAAACTCTGAACCATACAGCTCTTCTCCATATTCATCCAATAGTCCTTCAAAGAAACCAAAACAATCATACCAGAGGTTATCCGGCTCTATAAGAACGCTATCCATTGGAGCGCAAACAGTTACCTGCAAATCATATTTTGTCCAGTATCCTGAAAAGTACTTCCTCTTCAAATAACGATAAAACTCATCATAATTAAAAACCGGAGAAAAAAGCATGTTTTTAATGATTGTATCTTCCTGGATGCCCGCAGAAAGATCAGCAAATAAAATCTCGGCCACAGGATCGTGTTCTGAAGACAGGTTAACTGCTGCTACCTCCATGTTCATGATCTCTTTTCGTACTTCATTTCTTGAAATGAACCAAACGGCATAAACAGAAAAAAAGAAAATAATGATGGTGTATATTGAATAACGAAACGGGAGGAGTCCAAATCTAAAATAGGTTACAATGGTGTAAAAAAGTAGCAAAGCTACAAGAGGGATAAAAGAGTCCTGCCATCCCACCACATAAAACAGGACATATAAAACCGTACTTTGTACCGCAAAATGTGTTAAACCATACCTTTTATGCGCTTCCTGAACAGGCAATAGTCGCACAAAACGCCTTACCAACAACAAAAATGAACTGTATAATAATCCCACTATGGTTAGCCCTATAAAGCTGTATATGGTAAGATCAAGTGCCCGGTATGTTTGAAAATTTATACTTGAATTGTATATCAGATTTTCAAATATGGCATTGGCTCCTATAAAGGCAGCCATTATAATCAGGAAGATGACACTACGGAAAAGGACAATAATATATTTTTTACTTGCCGTAATCTGCGCCCGGTATCCTGAAGAAAATACTTCGGCAAGATAAAAAATAATGATGCTCCACAATAATAAATCGCCCAGGGAAGGAAGGATAACAGAAGTAGCATAATATTCAGGAGAGAATAGCGCTATTTCATAGATGATAGCCGGCGCTTTTAAAATTCCGCTGTAATATTTTAGCAGGCTAAGAAAGAAAGCTACCCCTAAATATGCTGGCATAAAATATTTTCCTGGCAGCCGGAAAAGGATGGTGCGGATAAATTTTAAAAAGAAAAATCCACTCAGGATGTATAAAATAAATGAAAGATAATACCAGAAGGTGTGTATTTTATGGGCACTATCAAAATCAAGTGAAAACAGGAACGCACCATTATAACTGTGAATGGAATATGTATTTCTGGTTTCATTGGGAGATATTGCAACTTTATTAAATTCGCTGAAATCTTCCTGAAAATCATTTTGCAGAAATTTATTCTGGTAAGGATATTGGTTTACAATGAGAATTAGCCCAAACAATTCATAATCCCCAATCTTTTTACGCTTCACTACATACCAGGCATTTTCCAGATAAAGAAAATCCTGCATCTCAAGCATTTCATTAGAGAGACTTTCTCCAAGGGGAACGGAATTATTACTCCAATACACAAGGCTATCATTTTCATAAGCCAGTATAGCATAACCCTCAGAATAAAAAAGGTCATTCAGGTAAGTACACCATTCGTCTGTTATGCAAGCAGTATTATAATTGACGATAGTTTCCTCCAGCACTTCCATTAAGGACAATATTTCTTTCTCCTTATGGTGCATAATGCTTTCAAAATCATTTACATCTCCCGAATTATAATCATTAATCACAAGTCCTTTTTGCGTAGCAAATGCCAGTAATAAAAAAAACACACTTAAAATACCGATTCGGTAAAAGGGCCTTGCAGGATTTGAAAATGCTTCCTTCATGCGGTGGATATAAATTTAAATTATCAGGCATCGGCTAACATACAACATCTTTTATTGCCTTTGACAAAAGTAATTCGTTATTATGATATTAAAACTAAAATTTTGTTGCATATACTCTCTTAATCAAAAATAAAGCCTGAAATAAAAAATGAAAAAAAATATTAATCATGATGATAGGGGTCGCCCCGAATAATTGTAAATGCCCTGTACAATTGTTCTAAGAACAGCACCCGTATTATCTGATGTGAAAATGTCATAGCAGAAAGAGAAAGCTGAAAATCTGCCCGGGCTTTCACATCACTTGAAAACCCATAGGCTCCACCAACAATAAAAACAAGATGCTTTTCTGAGCGTAGCATGGCTTTCTGTAAAAATGAGGCAAATTTTTTTGATGATAATGATTTCCCATTTTCATCTAAAAGTATAACATAATCTCCGGGATCTATTACTTTTAACATGGCATCCCCCTCCCGTTGCCTAAGTTCTTCTTCCGCCAACCTGCCAGCATTTTTAGGGGCAGGTAAAGTACTTATGTTAAAACTAATAAATCGCTTTATTCTTTTCACGTATATATCACTACCTTCACCAACAAAGTTGAAAGTAGTTTTCCCCTGTAATAAGAGCGTAATCTTCAATGCTTTTATAAATTTTAAAAATCAGTTATATATTCAAATATCAGCATTTTATTACAGACAGACAAAGAAACACATGCTGCTTTTACGCCCGGTACAGGTGAAGAATCAAAAATTTTGATTTGCAGCAAAATTTTGGTTTAGTTTTTGATATTCAAAACAACCGAATGTTTGGGTATAACCCATTCTTTTGTTAATTTTAGCTTTTTAAAAGGTTTGCTCAATTATAATTAAAATACAGACCAGCCTTTTTAAATATTTACTTATGAAACTTATAAAAATAATAATCCCGGTACTGTTGATTATTTTGCCTTTAACTGTGGCAGCAAATTCTTCCGGCACCGGGAATATTCCCGATGAAATAGTCCTGGCAATTAAATCAGGTAATTCAAAATCGCTTGCCCGATGGTTTAATTCCAACGTGGAACTTGTAATCCTTGATAAAGAAGATATTTACAGCCGCTCACAGGCTGAAATGATTTGTAAGGATTTTTTTGCTAGTCACAAACCCCTTGACTACAAGGTGTTATTTGAAGGCGGAAAAGAAGGAGCCCGTTATTCCATTGGTAATTTAACCACGAGCAATGGAACTTTCCGTGTCTATTTTCTGCTTAAAAAACAAGATGACCAATCTTATATTCATCAGTTCAGGATAGAAACAGAGAATAAATGAGTGCTGAGGATAAATTGTTGTTTTCATTCATAAAGAATGCTTTACAGGAGGATATCGGCGATGGTGATCATTCTTCCCTGGCCAGTATACCAGAAAAAACCAAAGGGAAAATGCAACTGTTAATCAAGCAACATGGAATAATTTCAGGTATAGATATCGCAGAAAAAATTTATGCATATATTAACCCCCAACTAGTGTTTCAGAGGAAGTTAAATGATGGGGAGAAAGTTAAGGACGGAGATATTGCATATGTTGTAGAAGGTTTTGTACACAACTTATTGAAAACTGAACGCCTTGTCCTGAACATTATGCAGCGCATGAGCGGAATTGCCACAGAAACCCGAAAATATGCGGATAAAGTAGCAGATACCCACACAAAAATACTTGACACCAGAAAAACAACGCCTGGATTCCGCATGCTGGAAAAAATGGCAGTAAAAACCGGCGGAGGCGAAAATCACCGTATGGGGCTATATGACATGATTATGCTGAAGGATAATCACATTGACTTTGCAGGGGGAATAAAAGCGGCAATTCACAAAACAAATGAATATCTGAAAAAAACCGGTAAAAACCTTAAAATAGAAGTTGAAGCCCGGTCAATGACAGAAGTCAGGGAGATACTTGAAGTTGGAGACATACACCGCATTTTACTGGATAACTTCACTCCTGAGGAAACAAAACAGGCCGTAGCCATGATTAATGGCAGGTATGAAACAGAATCATCAGGAATGATTACCCTTAAGAATTTAGCTGCATATGCACATGCCGGAGTAGACTATATTTCCATTGGAGCACTTACCCATCAGATAAAGAGTCTTGATATGAGTTTAAAGGCGATTTAATTTTGATCCACAGCGTTAAAAACTATCATTTCTTATTTTCAGAACAATAAAAATTCATCGCAACTCCTGTAATCATTAGAACATAAGGGCCATTTTTTTTAACTTAAAAAAAATCAATACATTTGGCCATAAACTACACCAATCGCTATGGTTTTTCAAATCGGGGATAATCCCGGACAAGAAAACAAGGAACAAACGGAAAAGCGAAGAAGTTTACAGGATAAGCCTGTTCCTGGCTTTGAAGGGATTCCTCCAAAGGAAGTTCTTCATTTCTTCATCCGCGGATTGCAACGTGGCGCACTAACCACACGGGCAGCTTCAATTGCCTTTCAGTTTTTTATGGCCACAATCCCGGCAATGATCTTTATCATTTCTTTAATTCCTTTATTGCCTATTGAGGAACCTGACAAGGAAATTTTCTCATTACTGAATGAGATTATGCCGGCCGCTGCTTTAGCCACTATAAAGGGAGTTTTTGCTGAAGCACTCAATATTCCTCAGGGTTTGCGCTTTTTTGGTATTTTTCTGGCCATCACGTTTTCCATGAATGCAATGAATGCGATGATCATCGCCTTCAATGCCACTTACCATACTATTGAAACCCGTTCGTGGATTGAGCGAAGGGTAGTTTCGCTTATACTTGTAATTATTTTGTCATTCCTGCTGCTATTATCTACAACTTTAATGGGAGCCACAAAATATATGCTGCACGCTTTGTCAGAATACCATATGATGCGTCCGGAACTGGCCAGAGTTCTAATTAATGCGGGTAAATGGTTCTTTTTAACCGCACTAATTTTCTCCACAATTTCATTTTTTTATTACCTGGCGCCATCACGAAAAACAAGGTTTAAGCTTATTTCCCCGGGATCATTGTTTGCCACCTTCTTATCAGTGCTGGCCAGCATTATTTTTACAGAATTTATGGATGCATTTGGCCGCCTGGATCAAATCTACGGCCAGCTGGGATCAATGATGATGGTAATGCTTTGGATGAACTTTAATGCACTTGCACTGTTATTCGGTTTTGAGCTTAATGCCAGCATAAAGCAGGCAAAAGCCGAGAAACAGGAGGAACTTTTCTTTCAAGGGAATTTATAATGGCAGAACAAACAAAAAGAACAGAATATACCTATGGTGCGCTTACAGGAAAACAGTTATCAGATAACCCTTTCACGCAATTTTCCAATTGGTATAGCGAAGTCTCAGATGCAAAGGCTGATGATATGGGTGCCATGTGCTTAAGTACGGTTTCAGAGACCGGCATACCCGATTCCCGCATTGTATTGATGAAAGCATTTAACGAGGATGGAATTGTTTTTTACACCAATTACAACAGCAAAAAGGGTAATGATATTTACCACAACCCAAATGTTGCCGTAGTATTTTACTGGCCTCAGCTTCAGCGTCAGGTGCGCATCAATGGCATTGCTAAAAAGATCAGCACTAAGAAATCTGATGCTTATTTCAGCTCCAGGCCTGAGGCAAGTAAAATTGGGGCCATCGCTTCACCACAAAGCAAACCTCTAAAAAGCAGACAGGAACTGGAAAACATATATGCAGTAACCAAAGCCCAATGCGAAAGCACAAAACCTGAAAGACCCTCGTACTGGGGAGGTTACATTATAACCCCCACCCGGTTTGAATTCTGGCAGGGCCGTGAAAGCCGGCTAAATGACCGATTTGAATATTACCTTGACAAAAACCACTGGGTTATTCAGCGGCTCGCTCCCTGATTAGCTGTTGAGAATGGCTTTTACACGTGCAGCTATGTCACGACCCTCAGCTTTGCCGGCAAGTATTTTATTTGCTGCACCCATCACCCTGCCCATATCAGAAGGATTACTGGCCCCAATATCTTCAATTATAGATTTAAGGGCTTCATCAAGTTTCTCCCCTGAGAGCATTTCCGGCAAATATTTCTCTAAAATCTTTGCTTCCGTAAGTTCCTTTTCCGCAAGATCAGCGCGATTCTGCTTTGAATAAATTTCGGCAGCATCTTTCCGCTGCTTTACCTGCTTTTGAACGATTTTAAGCTCATCCGCTTCAGAGAGGCGCTTAACACCTCCTTTTTCTGTCAGCTGCATTGTAATGGCTGTTTTTACAGCCCTTAAAGCCTCGAGCCGTTCTTTGTCGCGGGCCTTCATGGCCTCCTTCAGATCGTTATTGATGGTTTCAGTTATGCTCATAACATTTTAACTTATGTAAATGAAGAAAATAGAAATTAAATTACCCTTCAGATTAATCTACATTATCGTGCAACCAGGGGTTATCGGGACGTAGTCTGGGCTTTTTATCTTCGTCTTCAGAAAGTGTATACCGTGAAATATTTGACGACTGGGAAAGCTTTTCATCATCCTCAATTTTCACATTTTTCCGAAGGTAGGCAGGCTCCATCTCAAGTTTATCAATATTATCCTTATCATCGGGATTGTTATAACTCGCGGTTTTAAGCCTTGCATGAGTGGACTTAAGAATGCGCACGCGTTCAGCTGATTTTTGCTCATTAATCACAGAACGAAAAGCTTCTACCTTTTTTTTGTCAGTAAGGCCATTTTCAGGCTCTGAATCAAATTCATCAAACACAATGGTGCGCTGGGGATCATAATCATCTATATCGGATTTATCCTGTTTGCTGTCTTTAAGCTCAAAGGCATTTTTTTTGCTATTAAGGTTACCCTCAGGTTTCTCTTCTCCCAGAGAAACACGGTTGATCTGCTTTTTCCGTACATAAAGTTCAGGAATATTGGTAGCTTCAAATCCTGTGGCAATGATGGTTACATTCACGCCTTCCCCAAGCGTTTCATCAACGCCAAGTCCCCATATAATAAGCGCATCCTGAGAAATAGCGTTATTCAGATAATCTGTAATTTCGCCTACTTCATCCATGCTAAGTTCACTCTCCCCGGAAGTAATGTTCAGCAAAATATTTTTTGCGCCGGTAACATCATTGTTATTCAATAAGGGTGAATTTACAGCTTCCTGAATAGCATCAAGGGCACGGTTCTCTCCGGAACCTTTTCCGGATCCCATAATGGCTACCCCACTGTCTGACATTACCGTTTGAACATCGGCAAAATCAACGTTTATATATCCGTGTACCGTAATTATTTCAGCAATACCTTTGGCTGCAGTGGCCAATACCGTATCTGCACGTGAAAAGGCCTCAGATATCTTCAGGTCACCAAAAATTTCCCTAAGTTTCTCGTTATTAATCACAAGCAAAGAATCGACGTACTCTTTTAACTCATTGATTCCTTCAATGGCCTGGTTAATTCTGGTCTGCCTCTCAAACCGGAAAGGAATGGTAACAATCGCAACCGTGAGTATTCCCATTTCTTTGGCAGCCTTTGCTATTACGGGAGCAGCACCTGTGCCGGTTCCACCACCCATTCCTGCTGTAATAAAAACCATTTTGGTATTGGACTCCAGCACTTCATTTATGGAATCGATATTCTCTATAGCAGCCTGCCGGCCTACATCGGGCTTGCTTCCTGCACCGCGGCCTTCGGTAAGGGAAGCCCCTATTTGTACTTTTACAGGAACAGGGCTGTTTTGCAATGCCTGAGAGTCTGTATTTACAACCACAAAGTTAACATCTTTTATACCCTGCCGGAACATGTAATTTACCGCATTGCTGCCACCTCCGCCAACACCAATAACTTTTATTATTGAGGATTTATCTTTAGGTAGATCAAAATTTATAAGTTCTTCAGCCATAATATTTATTTTTTTAGGTTTTGCAAAAGAAAAATTTTCAGAAAATGCAGACCCTATATCTGGGCATCGTTTTCTTCAAATATATCTGTAATGGTCTTTTTTAGTGTATCGAAAATTCCTGCTTTCTGTTTATTTTTTTTCTTTTCCTCCGTCTCTTCAGGTTTTACTCCCTCCTCATTTTTAGGTTCGGCTTCCATAACATCATCCTTCTTCATCTGTTTGGTGTCTGCAACTGTTGCCTGATCCATTTCATAGCCCTTAAGAATAAGGCCTATACTGGTAGCATACATGGGCTGGTTGATTTCTTCACTCATTTCTCCGGAAATATGCTCTCCAGGAAATCCAATACGTACATCCATACCGGTGCGGAAGCGTACAAGTTGTGAAAGATGCCTTAAAAGAGCTCCGCCACCCGTTAGTACAATGCCTGCACTAAGCTTTTCAATGTAACCACTGCTTTCTATTTCAAAAGTTACCGCATCAATAATCTCCTCCATCCGCGATTGGATGATATAGGCAAGATTTTTAAATGATATTTCCTTTGGTTCTCTGCCGCTAATGCCGGGAATAGTAACCACTTTATCATCGTTGGCAATATCGCCCAGTGCTGATCCATACTGCACTTTTAACAATTCAGCCTGCCGCATCAAAATGGAGCATCCTTCTTTAATATCCTGGGTAACTACAAACCCGCCAAAAGGGATTACAGCGGTATGGCGGATAACACCATCGTAATAAACAGCTACATCAGTGGTACCACCTCCAATATCAACCAAAGCCACGCCGGCTTCTTTCTCATCTTCGGTTAATACTGCCTTGGCTGATGCAAGGGGCTCAAGCACAAGACTGTTGACTTTAAAACCCACCCTGCTGACACATTTTTCAATGTTGCGGGCAGAAGTAATCTGACCAATTACAATATGGAAATTACCTTCAAGCCTGCGGCCAAACATTCCCACAGGGTTTTTAACCCCGGTTTCGCTATCCACTACAAAATTCTGTGGCAATACGTGAATAATCTCCTCCCCGATATCTATGTTTAGTTTATACATATCCGCTATTAGGGCATCCACATCTTCCTGGGTAATTTCATCATCGTATGAGTCGCGGTGAATGTGCGTGCGGTTGCGCACACTTTTAATATGTTGTCCGGCAATGCCTACATACACGTTTGTAAAATCTTCACCAGTGGCTTGGCGAACTTCTTCCACTGTCTTTTTTATTGCATTCACCGTTTCTTCGATGTTAAGTACTACGCCTCTGCGAACTCCTGTGGATTCCGTTTTGCTTAGTCCGAGAATCTCAACCTTTTGCTTTTCGTTGATCCTGCCAAGAACAGTAACAATTTTAGTTGTACCGATATCAATTGCGGCAATTAAATTTTTAGGGTGTGTCATAATATTATCGTTTTGTACAGATTATCTGGTTTTTATATTTCAGGTTTATGATTTCGTAGTCGTTCCAGCTAACATTTGAAAATCCATTAACATAAAGTGATTTAAGCTTCTGTAATTTTCTTTCATACTCATCTGCAGTACCAAACTGAATTAAATGGGCCCCTACGCGGGTAACAATATCCAATTCTCCATTGCGGTGCACATAAATCTGCTCAATTTGTGCATTCCAAAAATCACTTGAAGAAATATATTCAGCCATTTTCACAAGTGAGAAGAGTGTTTTGCTCTTATTGGGATTCTCACTACTTAGCTGATAAATATTCCCTCCGCGAAGTGGATCAAAAGCTTCAGCAATATGTCCGTTTGCTATTAATACATGGGCTGTGTAATCTTTTTTTAATGGAATGATGTTTCCATCCCTGTCAAGGTAATAACTTTGTCCTCTGTTGTTCATTATTCTTACCACAGGCTCGCGCTGATAGACTTCGGCATGCAACACACCATCCATTGTTTTATAGGCCTCAAAGCTTTTTATGTATGCATGCCCTTTAAAGTATTCCTCCAGCTCTTTTGTGTTTACCACAGAAACCGGATATCCCAACACCTTTTGATCCGTGCTGCGTATGATGTTCTCTATTTTCTCCTCATTTAAAAACTGATGCCGGATACTGTCTTTTATAATGATGTTTATCTTATGACACACCACATCCTCAGCCTTTTTGTTTGTAAAGCCAAAGGCAAGACCTAAAATGGCCAGCAATAAAAAAGCAGTTGTTATATGTATAATTTTTCTCTTCATTGTCATCAGCTTACTTCGTCTTCAAGTTCATCGCCGGATTCATATCTTGCCATAATCATCTTTTTTAAATAATCTACCCGGGCATCTATGTCTCCGGCACCAAGGGTAAGTAGTATATCCAGTTCACTGTTTACCACCAGGTTTACCATCTCTTCCCGTGAGCAAAGCACTTTATCTGTACCGGTAATTTTACTGAATATCAAGTCTGATGTCACCCCTGGAAGAGGTTCTTCCCGTGCCGGATATATATCGAGCAGGAATAATTTATCCACTTTACTGAGTTCCCTTGCAAACTCATCGGCGAAATCGCGCGTGCGGGAATATAAATGGGGCTGAAAAACAGCTGTAATTTTTCTGTCAGGATAAAGGTTTCTCACAGAATCTATAGTGGCCCTCAACTCCTCCGGGTGGTGGGCATAATCATCAATGTAAACCAGATCGGGTAGATTTATCTGGTAATCGAAACGCCGCTTTACTCCACTGTATGTGCGCAGTGCCTGCCTTATTGGATCGGCGCCAATACCAAGCAAAACAGCTACAGCTACGGCAGCAACAGAATTTTCAATGTTTACTTTTCCGGAAACTCCCAAAGAACAATTTTGAATTTCCAGACTTGGTGTTACAATATCAAAATAATTTACACCATTGTAAACCCTGATATTTTTAGCATAAAAGTTTGCCTTTTTCTCAATATCATACTTGAAAATGATAAAATCTTCATCCTCATCAAGCGGCAGCTTTATTCCCTGCTTCTGGATGAGCCGGCCACGAACTTTCAACTGCCGGGCAAAAGCACAGAATGCCTGTTGCAATTCATCAAGTGTTCCATAGATATCCATATGGTCAGCATCAACCGAGCTTATGATAGAAACCGAAGGATAAAGGCAAAGAAAAGAACGGTCAAATTCATCAGCCTCTACAATCATATAGTCCGAATCAGGGTCAATTACCATATTGGAACGGAAATTTTTGGAAATACCACCAAGAAAGGCGGTGGAACCCACACCTGCTGAATCCAGGATATGGGCCAGCATGGTAGAAATGGTTGTTTTGCCATGGGTACCGGCTACGGCAATGGTAAATTTTTCCCGGGTAATCTGCCCCAAAACTTCGGACCGTTTATAAACATTAAAATTATTATTTCTGAAATACACCAGCTCTGTATGGTTTTTAGGAACAGCAGGCGTATAAACCACGAGGGTTTTATCCGGGTTATCAAAAAACCTGGGTGGAATAAGATGAATATCCTCAACAAAATGAACCTCAACCCCTTCCTGGCTGATTTGAGAGGTAAGGGTGGTTGCTGTACGGTCGTAGCCCGAAACAGTTTTTCCTATGGCAAGGAAATACCGGGCCAGGGCACTCATACCAATGCCTCCGATGCCAATGAAATAAACATTTTCTATTTTGTTGATGTCCATCTAATTTGGATTAATTAATTTAAGTACTTCATCTGCAATTTGCTCCGCAGAATCATGCACTGCCATTTTCTCTAAATTCACTGCCAGTTCATGCTTTCTTATATCGTCATTTAACAGGTTAAAAATTGTTTTTGTGAGCTTAACACCCGCCTCACTATCAGCAACCAGTAATGCAGCATTTTCTTTAACCAGGGCACGTGCATTTTTCGTCTGATGATCTTCTGCAACATTTGGCGAAGGCACAAGTATTACAGGCTTTCCTACCAATGCGAGTTCTGATATGGTACCCGCCCCTGCCCGGGAAACGATAATGTCAGCGGCAGCATAAGCCATATCCATTCGTCCGATAAAGTCAAATATTTTTATATCCTTAGAAACAGCATCTTTTGATTGCTCCAGGATGTTTTTATGATAATATTTTCCTGTCTGCCATAGCAGTTGTGTTTCATTATACCCGGAAAACTCAGCCAATGAAGCCAGGATACTGTTGTTAATTGTTCGTGCTCCAAGACTCCCGCCAATTATTAAAACCGTTTTTTTGTTTGAATCAAGTCCAAAAAACCGGATGGCTTCTTCCTTTGCAGGCGCTTTGGTAAATAACTCTGCACGCACAGGATTCCCGGTATATATTATTTTTGATGCTTCAAAATATTTATCCATTTCGGGATAAGCAACGCAAATGCGGCTGGCTTTGCTTCCTAATAGTTTATTGGTTACGCCGGCATATGAATTCTGTTCCTGGATGAGCACTGGTATCTTTTTTCTCCCAGCTACCCATAAAACAGGACCGCTTGCATAACCACCCACTCCCACTACTGCATCCGGACGGAAGTCTTTTATAATTCGGGAAGCTTTCCTCAGACTTTTTATAAGGTTCAATATAACCTTGATATTTCCAGCACTCAGCTTCCTGATAAAGCCTGAAACAGGCAATCCAATGATTTTATAACCTGCAGCAGGTACTTTTTCCATTTCCAGCCTACCCAATGCACCAATAAATAAAATTTCTGTGCCGGGAAGTTTTTTTGAAAGAGCATCTGCAATAGCAATGGCAGGAAACACATGGCCACCAGTGCCACCACCACTTATAATTATTTTATATTTATGTGGTTTACTCATCTTCTTCATTGTCATTTAAAGTAGTTTCCTCTTGTTTGGCCACTCCCCGGCTTACACTAAGGATTACTCCGAGCGCAGTACTGGTAAACAGAAGGGAAGAACCTCCCATACTTACCAAAGGCAGTGTTTGACCTGTTACCGGGAAAAGATTCACGGCAACAGCCATATTAATCATGGCCTGAAAAACCAGGCTTATGGTTAGTCCAATGGCCAGCAAAGCCGGGAAAGCCCTGTTACTCTTACGCACAATAACCCCGGCGCGGTATAGCAAGTAAAGGTATAGCGCCAGTACTATCAGCCCTCCGGTAATACCATATTCCTCAATGATGATGGCATAAATAAAATCGGAATACGGGTGCGGAAGAAAATTGCGTTGTGTACTGTTTCCAGGTCCTTTTCCAAGAATACCACCTGAAGCAATAGCAATTTTAGACTGCTCCACCTGGTAATTACCTTCAGGATCTTCTTCACCATTCCGGAATGATTCAATACGGCTTTGCCATGTACCTATGCGGCCTTCAAATTCAAATTTAGTGGCAATAAATAAAAACAATGCAAGCACTACTAATCCTGTGCCCGCAAAAACAAGCAGGTATTTAAAGCTTATCCGGCCAATAAACATAAGCACCATAGAAGTGGCGAATAAAATCAGTGCAGTAGATAAATTTGCAGGGAGTATCAGTCCACAAACAACCATTACAGGAATAATAACCGGTAAAAATGCACTTTTCAGTTCTTTTATCTGGTCCTGCCTTAGGGATAATATCCTTGCCACATACATGATAAGCGCCAGCTTTGCAAAATCAGATGTTTGAATAGTGATGCCTATGCCTGGCAGCGTGAGCCATCGGGAAGCTTCGTTAAGACTTGTTCCCATTACAAGTGTAAAAGCAAGTGCTGGTACGGATATAAAAAGGAAGAGTTGGCTGAGCCTTGAAAAATATTTGTAGGGAATATTATGTGTAATGAGAATAACAAATAATCCCAGCAGCATAAAAGAGCCATGCTTAATAAAGTAGTAGGCAGTATTTCCCTCCTGGTACTTGTATGCCAGTGTTCCGGTGGAACTATAAACAGCCAGTAGCGAAATAAGAGAAAGCAAAACGATCACTGCCCAGATGACGCCATCACCCTTAAAATATTTTCGTATGGTGGTTATTATACCCATTTTTTATAAATCTCTTACTGCTGTTTTAAATTGTCTTCCTCTGTCCTCATAATTATCAAAAAGGTCAAAACTTGCACATGCCGGCGACAAAAGAACCTCATCACCATCTTTGCCCAGATAGTAGGCGGAACGAACCGCTTCCTGCATGGATTCAGTTTCCACAATGGTTTTAATGCGGCCCTCAAATGCATTTAATAATTTGGCATTGTCTTTTCCAAGACAAATCAGGGCTTTAACCTTATTTTCAATCAAGTTATAAAGGGTACTATAATCATTCCCCTTATCAATTCCTCCAGCAATCCATATTACATCGTTTCCCATACTTTCAAGTGCATACCACGTAGAGTTGATATTTGTGGCTTTTGAGTCATTTATGAATTTAATGCCATGTACAGTCAAAACTCTTTCTAACCTGTGTTCAACGCCCTGAAAATCAGACAGACTTTTTCTTATAATATCTTTTCTAATTTTTAAAACATTACCGGCAATACCTGCAGCCATGCTGTTGTAAAGGTTATGTTTACCTTTTAGGGAAAGATCATCCAGTGTCATGGAAAAATCAACATCTTCAAAATCAATGTGCATTTGGTTTTCTTTCACATATGCTCCGGCGCGGGGTTCTTCCCTGTATGAAAATGAAAGCTGCTTGGTTTTAAGCACTATTCGCTCAAGTTCACGAATAGTAATTTCATCATCGCTACAAAATATAAAATACTCATCTTCAGATAAATTACGGGTAATCCTGAATTTACTGTCAACATAATTCTGAAGGTTGTAGTCATATCTGTCAAGATGATCAGGTGTTATATTCAGCAATATGGCAATATCAGCTTTAAAATCATACATGCCATCGAGTTGAAAACTGCTCAATTCCAGTACATAAAAATCATAATTCTCCTCTGCCACCTGCCATGCAAAACTTTTCCCGATATTACCGGCCAGCCCGGCATTCAGACCTGCTTTGCGCAACATATGATGAATAAGCGATGTGGTGGTTGTTTTCCCGTTACTCCCGGTAATGCACACCTTAAAAGCATTGGTATACCTGCCGGCAAATTCAATTTCAGAAATTATGTTAATGTTTTTCTTCCTCAGTTGTTTTATGATAGCTGCCTTTTCAGGGATGCCCGGACTTTTAATTACCTCATCAGCATTCACTATTAGTTCAGGGGTGTGCATACTCTCCTCAAAATCGATGGCTAATGATTTAAGCTTCTCCTTAAATTTTGCAGGAATGCTACCGGCATCACTAACGAAAACGTCAAAGCCCTTCTTCTTTGCCAGAATAGCTGCTCCTGTTCCACTTTCGCCTGCGCCTAAAATAACCACACGTTTTTCCATTCTTATCTTATTTTTAATGTTACCACTGAAATTACTGCAAGCAAAATTCCAACAATCCAGAATCTGACTACAATTTTCGATTCCGGAAATCCTTTCAACTGATAATGATGATGAAGAGGAGCCATCTTGAAAATCCTCCGGCCCACACCATATTTTTTCTTTGTGTATTTGAAGTATGATACCTGTAACATTACAGAAATACTTTCAACGAAAAAAATGCCGCATAAAATGGGAATAATCAATTCCTTACGGATAATAATAGCCACTACAGCAATAATACCGCCCAGCGATAAACTTCCCGTATCCCCCATAAATACTTGTGCCGGATAAGAATTAAACCACAAAAACCCAACTGTGGCACCTATAAAAGCACTCATAAATATCACCAATTCTCCCAGGTAGGGGATATACATAATGTTCAAATAATCAGCATAAATCATGTTACCCGAAACATAAGCCAGTATTCCTAGCGTGGTACCTATAATGGCCGAGGTGCCTGTAGCCAGACCGTCGAGTCCATCTGTCATATTGGCGCCATTTGAAACTGCTGTTATAATAAAGATGACTACGATTACAAAAACCACCCACACAATCCATTGAAATTTTTCTCCCACGAAGCCAACCAGTTGGGCATAATCAAACTCATTATTTTTAAAAAAGGGGATGGTGGTTTTTGTAGATTTAACATCTCTTGTAACCACTGCCATTTCAGGCTCAATATTATCCCGCCCCTCTACTATTTCCATTTTGGGTTCACCGGAAGGCAGCAAAACTTTTTCTCTAACCACCACATCCTCATGCAAATAAAGCGTAAGCCCCACAATTAATCCCAATACTATTTGACCGGCAATTTTTAACTGCCCAGCCAATCCTTTTTTATTTTTTTTGAAAACCTTTATATAATCATCCATAAAGCCAACAAACCCCAGCCAAATGGTAGTGATAATCATTAATACAACATAAATATTGGAGAGATCACCAAAAAGAAGCGTGGGAACAAGTATAGATGTAAGTATGATAAGCCCGCCCATGGTGGGTGTGCCTCTTTTCTGCATCTGACCTTCAAGACCCAGATCTCTGATAATTTCCCCAATTTGCTTTTTCTGCAGCAAACGAATAATTCTTTTACCAAACAAGAGAGAAATAATCAGTGATGTTAACACAGATAATGACGACCGGAATGAGATGTATTGAAACATACCTGCACCGGGAATGTCAAATTGCTCGAGATAGCTGAATAAGTAGTATAACATAATTACACCTATTGGTTAAAGTTTTTTAAAATATGCTCCTTATCATCGAAATGATAACGGATACCTTCCACTTCCTGGTAGGTCTCATGTCCTTTACCTGCTACTAAAATCACATCATTATTATTGGCCAGCATACAGGCAGTTTTAATTGCGTCTGCCCGGCTGGTTATACTAATCACCTGTACTTTTGTGCCCTCCGGCACACCTTTTAACATATCGTTCAGGATATCATCCGGCTTCTCATTCCTGGGGTTATCGCTGGTTAAGATAACAATATCACTATGCTCCACAGCCGTGCGGGCCATTACCGGGCGTTTGGTCTTATCGCGGTTGCCACCCGCACCCACAAGGGTAATAACGCGTTCATTACCTTTTCGTAAACCATTAATGGTGTTGAGAACATTTAACAGTGCATCCGGTGTGTGGGCATAATCAATTACAGCAGTTGCGCCATTTGAGGCGCGAATGATATCGAACCTTCCCGGAACATGCTGCAGGGAACTCAATCCTTCTAAAACCTGATCATCGTCAAGTGAAAGTAAATTTGCTGCACCATACACGGCAAGTAAATTGTAGGCATTAAACAAGCCCGGTAATTTGATCCACACCTCTTTTTTATTCATCATCAACAGAGAGCCTTCATAATGGCTCTCAATTATTTTTGCCTTAAAATCAGCACTTTTGCGTAAAGCATACGTTTTTTTAGCTGCACGGGTATTCTGCATCATTATCATCCCGTTTTTATCATCGGCATTTACAAGGGCAAACGCATCCGGTGGCAAATCATCAAAGAATTTCTTCTTGGCTTCCAGGTAATTTTTAAATGTACCATGATAATCGAGATGATCGTGTGTAAGATTGGTAAAAATACCTCCGGCAAAACGCAGTCCTGCAATCCGCTCCTGATGCACAGCATGCGAACTGACTTCCATAAAGCAAAAAGTGCATCCGCTTTCCGTCATCTGATGCATTAATTGGTTTATGCGCACTGGATCTGGTGTTGTATGCGTAGCGGGCAATGTTTCTTCGTTAATTTTATTTCCTACGGTTGAAAGAAGTCCTGCCTCATAACCAAGTTTCCGCACCAGGGCATGCAGCAGTCCGGCTATGGTGGTTTTGCCATTTGTACCGGTTACCCCAACCACTTTTAATGAATGTGACGGGTGTTGATAATAAGCCGAAGCCAAAAGCCCCAGAAAGCGGGCGCTGTTTTCCACCTGTATGTAAACCACTTCTGGTGAAGTCTCCCCGGGCATCACCTCACAAACAACTGCACGACAACCTTTTTCCAGCGCCTGCGATATGTAATTGTGACCATCGGTAAGGGTTCCCCTAACAGCAACAAATAAAACCCCATCACTAACTTCGCGCGAATCAAAAGTAATTCCCGAAATGCGAATATCCTGGTTGCCCTGAACAGCAATATATTCAAGCCCCTGAAGTAAATATGTCAATCTGTTTTCAATCATCTATAAAAAACTCATTTCTAATACAATACGCTGACCTTTTTGAAACCTTGTGCCCGCCTGCAATGATTGCGACACAACTTTACCCCTGCCGCGAACCTGCACATCAAACCCCATCTCTTCTAATAAGTAAACGGCATCTTTCAACCCCATTTCCTTTACATTAGGCACCAGGCTCCTATTTAATCTATAAGGTTTGTAAGCGATATGCTTATCATGTTTTGAAGTTATTACATAACTGTGTTTGTCTACTTCATCAGATGCTTTAACAGGAATATTCAGGTGTGCCAATACTTTATTCAATTCATTTTTATCCCCGATTTTAGTATAAGGAGCATCAATTACCGGTTGTTCTTCAACTTTTACAAGTGTTTTATTCAGTGAAAGATTGGTGGCATAAACTTTATCTGCAATTGTTTTAAATACGGGTCCGGCCACCAGGTTTCCATAATATACACTTTTTGAAGGGCCGTTAATCACTACAATACAGGAATATTTGGGATCATCGGCAGGGAAATACCCTACAAACGAAGCCGAATAGCTTACCTTGGAATTTGTGCGGTAACCAAACTTTTCATTGGCTATCTGAGCTGTGCCGGTTTTTCCGGCAATTTTATAATTGGAGGTCTTCAGGTTTGAGGCTGTACCGCTTTCAACAACACCTTCAAGCATTTTACGGGCTTTTACAAGGGTTGATTGCGATACAATGGATGGATTTATCACCTCTACATCAAACTCTTCTATTGTCTGCCCATGGTAACTTACTTCTTTCACAAATCTTGGCTTTACCAACTTTCCTCCATTTGCAATGGCATTGTAGAAGGCAAGTATCTGCAGGGGCGTTAGCCGTACTTCGTATCCGTGGGCCATCATTGGAAGCGATATTCCTGACCATAGGTTATCATCAGGATATTTTATTTCAGGCTTACCTTCACCTTTTATCTCAATACCCAGTCTTTCGTTCAGATGCATGGCGTATAATCTGTCAATAAACCTGTTCTCTCTGCCGCGGTAATTATCAGAGACTATTTTGGCCACACCAACATTAGAAGAAACCTCAAATACTCTTTTTACAGTTATTTTCCCGTATCCTTCTGGCTC
>JBEPYD010000026.1:0-19842 GCA_041641575.1 Bacteroidales bacterium | reverse complement strand
TGGTTGCACCCGCTATACACTTCAGGAATTACCGTTAAAAAATTATGCGCCTGTTTCAATGGAGGAGGCTTTAAAATGGGATGATCCTGAAAAGAGTCTGCAGTTTCATTCGGGTGATGTTTCTTCTGATGCGCCTACCTACCACGGTCAGGGGAAAACGAAGGATGTAGAAGAAACGAATCTTAAACGGTTTTTTGATCTAATTGACCATGGCATACATGACATGCTTGATAATAGGGAGATTCCCCTGGTGATGGCAGGTATTGATGATGAAATCGGTGCCTACCGCAAAGCCAATAAGTATCCGGCGCTTATAGAAGAGTTTGTGAGTGTTGATCCCAACAGTAAAAGCACTGAAGAACTCAGGGATATAGCCTATGATAAAGTGAAATCGCATTTGCAAAAGGAAAGGCAAAAAGCCATTGACAGGTATAATAAGTTGGCGGGATCCGAAAAATCTACCACCAGCATTGATAAGATAATCAGGGCTGCACACTATAAAGAAATTGATGCACTTTTTCTTGAGCCCTCTATTGAAGATGTATGGGGCAGGTTCGATCCGGCTTCTGATGATCTTGAATTGCATGAAGATTATAAGGACGGAGATCAGCGATTAATCAATAAATCAGCAATTGAAACGCTGCGTAACGGTGGCGATGTTTTTATTGTTGATTCTGAAAGCATGCCTACCGGAGATTCCAGGGCGGCAGCATTACTACGGTTTTAGTAGCTATGTACAAGTAACAGTATTATAATATAAAACAAAGGAGTGTTGTTTAATGAAGACAACCTCCTTTTTTTTATTTCATGAAATGATGTTACTCTGATGCGTTATTCCAGGAACAATTATATGTAAAATATTTATTTTGTGTTGTTTACATCAGGCGTGTCTTTTTTGATTTTAACCAATTCATAAATACCTTGTTATTAATGAGCATTTATTTATAGGCATCTAATACTGGATGATATTAATATTCACACCAAAAGTTGATTCTTTTGAATCAACTTCATTAGTGCATTCGTGGTTAAAGATTTACGAATTAGCAGTAATATAATTTAATGGGGTATCTAATCATCTCCCGTATAGTATCTTTGGTGCAGAGCACCTGAATATTTTTAGCAAATCCGTAAATATTTTATGAAGGAGCAGCGCACCGTAATATTTCAAAGAATTATATATCACGGTGCGCTGCACCTACCTTTGGTTTTGTATTAATTGTTACTACAAATATTTTGCGGCTCTGCCGCTATTCTTACAATATTTTTTCCTATTCATATCACGGGTTTTGATCGGATACCCCATTATAATTTTAACAAGTAAGTTAAATCTTATTATAGCTTGTTCATCTGAATCACATCGCTTGAGCGCACTAATAACAAGCGTTAATTAGTGTTTGTCCATAAATGCACGCCTTGTTCTCGCACATATATGAACAAACACCCAAGTTTATAGACAGACTCTAATTAACCCATGGGAAAAACTAATTTTATAATAAAGGACATAAAAAAACCACCCTCTTAAAAAAGCAGGGTGGCTGTTAATATGTGGTTTGTAGTTGCTAAATGGCAGAAGCCTTCTTGATTTTTTCCATCACGAAATGACGGTCAAAGCTGCCCATAAAGGACTTCATGGTGTCGAGAAAGATTTTTACTTCTTCTACATTTTCAAGTTTATAATCAGCATACGTTTTCTTGCCATGCGAATTGACTTTTATGGTTATTCCTTTTCCGCATAATGCATAAAAGCCGTCCTCATCCGTAACATCATCACCAATATAGAAGGGCAGATACTCTTCTTCATTCATTTCTAATTTTTCCATTATCCATAAAATGGCTTTGCCCTTGTGCCAGTTTACATTGGGTTTAATTTCAAGCAATTTTCTTCCTTCTTCAAGTTTTACGTTTTTGAATTCATTTACTGCTTTCTCCACCTCCTCTTTAATCCTTAACACATCATTTTCATTTTTCACATTTCTATAATGCACTGTAAGGGCATACTTTTTTCTTTCAAAAGCAATATCGTCTATTTTACCCAGGCTGTTTTGCAGGTTAATTTCTATGTCTGTCAAATCTTCCAGGGCATTTTTCCCACCTTTGGGTTCAAGGTGTAAATTGTTGGGCCCTGTAATGTTAAAACCATGGCTTCCGGCATACACAAGGCTCTCAAGTTGAACAAAATCCTTTACTTTCTGCATGGCCCGTCCACTTACCATACATACCTGGGTCCTTTGGGCTAACTTTTTGAGAATTGCCCTCATGTCATCACTTAAGTATGCTTCATCCGGGTTATCTACTATGGGTGTAAGTGTGCCATCGTAATCCAGGAAAAGTGCCGGCTTCTTGTTAATTATTTTTTGAAGAATAGAAGAATAGGAGTGAATTGCCGAAGGCAGATCATCAAATTCTCTCTGTGCATGTTTTTTAGATTTTTTCATTTTATATTTTAATTTTATAGAATTAATGGAAACAAATGAGGAAATATAATGGGATAACTATACAAACCCATTCTTTTCATCAGGGGGCTTCCCTCAATGATTTTATATTGATCTTTGTTTAATATAAAAGACAAAATCATGCCATTATGGCTGGTTGTTTATCATAATGCTGAGTTAAAAATCATTAGTTCAGTTACATATATATTAACAAACAATGTTGCCATTTGTTTTTGATCGTTAGAGTATTGAGGATTTGAATCCACAAAATGTGGAGTAAACCGGCTGCTCATCCCCACTTTTCCACAAGTTATTAACAATATATTTTTTAGTTTACCGCCAAAAATTCACTTGATTTTTGGCGGTTTTTTGAAGGGAAGCATAAAAATAAGGTGGGAACCAACGTCCGAATCGAAGTAATAGAATTCCAAATATGCACCCTCACGTAATCATGCGTAAACTTTTGCTTACAACTTTTTATGGTTCACGTATAACACATGCGAAGAGAAGTAATCGCATTTTTACCAGTCTATTTCCCAGTTTATTCTACTTTGTCTTTTCTCGGTCCACGGATAATTTTTACAACCTGTATAATAATTAATGGCAATACTGAGGTGATGCCAATGAGCACCCATGTTCTTGGTTCCATCTGCTGAAAAGAAAGTATTTCCCGCATACCCGGTATAAGGTATGCTGCTGCAAGGGCTGCAATACAAATGGCAAGCGCGTACCATACATACTTATTGGTGGTAACCTGGTTTTTAAAGATAGGCTCATCGCGTTCACGCATGTTAAATACATGCAGCAACTGTGCAAATGCAAGGGAGAAGAATGCTACATTGTTGGCAATTTCATCAGAAAGATTCCACGCAAATTTTGCAAAAATATAGGCTCCCGCGATACTTGCCGCAATTACAAGTCCATAATAGCTCATGAGCAACCAGTTTTGTTTGGTAATAATGGGTTCTTCAGGATCTTTGGGAGGCAGGTTCATCACGTGTGGATTACCTTTTCCTACACCAAGTGCCAGTGCGGGGAATACATCAGATAGCAGGTTAAGGAAGAGTAACTGTAAGGGTAACAAAGGCAGTGTAAACAAGGTAAAACTAATGGAAGCGATTACAATAATCTCTGCCAGGTGATAGGATAACTGGTACATAATAAATTTACGGATATTTCCGAAAATGATTCGTCCTTCTTTGATTGCATTTACTATGGAGGGAAAGGAATCGTCTTTCAGTACCATATCGGCAACTTCCTGTGCTACCTGGGTGCCTCTTTTGCCCATGGCAATACCAATATCGGCCTTTTTCAGGGCCGGGGCATCATTTACTCCGTCACCTGTCATGCCAACTATTTCACCCTGCTCCTGGAAATGATCAATCAGGTTGAGCTTTTGTTCAGGGTCAACCCTTGAAAATACCCGTGTGCTTGTAACTCTATCTTTATCATCGGTATCCAGCTCACTGCCTTTCATTACATTTTTTGCGTCTTCCTCCACAACATGCACTTTTTTGCCAATATTTAAAGCTGTACCAGGGTGGTCACCCGTTACCATTACTACTTTAATACCGGCATGGAGGCATTCATCCACGGCCTGTGGAACATCCTGTTTTGGGGGATCTAGAAAACCTACCAAACCAAGAAAAGTCAGCGAATTCATGAAAGATTTTTCAGGTTCATCAGCATTTTCCGGCTTGTTATCCATGTTTTTAAAGGCATAAGCAATTACCCGCAGGCCCTGCCCGGAAAGATCATTATTCTTTTTCTTCCATTCTTCCTTGTCTTCATCAGAGATATCCTGAACACCCTCTTCGGTTTTAATTTTGGAACATATGCCTAAAATACTCTCCGCTGCACCTTTGGCAGCCACATAATAACTGCCATCCTCTTTGTAAACGGTACCCATATATTTAGATTCCGAATCAAAAGGATCTTCCGCCACTCTCTCAGGCTTTGTCATTTCCTCATATTTTTGCGAATCGTATTTTTCCATAAACTGAAGAAGTGAAATCTCCAGGGCATCACCTTCCGGCCCGTTTTCTCCATCTAGTGAGGCATCATTACAACGGGCAGATATTTTTAAAAAATGATCGAAATATTCATTCTCGTTGGCATTCTCCAGGTTATCCAGTTCCACTGTATCTTCTTTTATTTTAATGGATATATCCTGGTTGGCAAACTGTAAATGATTTACAGAAAGTTTATTTTCTGTTAGCGTGCCGGTTTTGTCAGTAAAAATTACCGTGGTTTCGCCTAATGTTTCTACGGCAGAAAGTTTTTTTACAATCACCTGTTTTTTTGCCAGTTTTAACATGCCCCTTGCCAGGGCGATACTTGCCACTACAGGCAGTCCTTCAGGTATGGCGGCTATGGTCCATGCAATGGCCGTTTGAAAAAGGGAATACCAGTCTTTCCCGGCAATCCAGCCAAACAAGAAAAAAGCGGCAGCAAGCCCCAGTGTTAACCAAATTAATCTCTTGGTAAGCTTATGCAGTTTTTTATCCAGCGGAATTTGCTCTTCTTCTGCTTCACTTACCATGGTGGAGATATTACCAATCTCGGTTTCCATGCCGGTGGCTACTATTATGGCTTTCCCTGTTCCGCCGGTAATGGCCGTGCCTTTATAAATCATATTTTTCCGGTCGGCAACCCCTTGTTCCTCATCAATTGTTTCGGTATTTTTTTCTACGTCAAGTGATTCTCCCGTAAGCGGAGATTCGTCTACAGAGATTTCCTGCTCCTGTACCAGGCGTGCATCAGCAGGCACCATCATACCGGCTTCAAGTGAAATAATATCCCCCGGCACCAACAAATTGGCATCAATGCTCTTTTCCTCACCATCGCGCACTACTTTTGAGGTGATTTTGTCCATTTTTTTCAGCGCATTCATCGACTTTTGTGCCTGAAATTCCATCCAGAATCCTATAATGGTATTGATGAGAATAACAACTACGATGGCTATTCCTTCGGCATTGTCGCCAAAGATGAATGCCACTGTGGCAGCAGCGGCAAGCAGATATACCACAGGATTGTTTATCTGTGAGACAATAAGATCGAGCAGGCTTCTCTTTTTTTGCTCTTTTAGTTGGTTCCGCCCAAATTTTTCGAGTCTTTTCTTACTTTCCTCTTCACCAAGTCCATTCTCACCGGCATTGAGCATTTCAAAAATTTCATCGGTAGATTTTCTGTAAAATTCAGTTTTGGATAGTTCTTCTTTATTCATGCAAATAAATTGTATTAATTGTATTATTTATTTATGTGCTTCGATTGAAGCCCGTGCTTGATGTCCACTTTTTTCAAGTTTTTTTCCCATGACCCGTCAATGTTATTCGTGGCACAATTTCATTTGGTTATGTGTTGAAGTCTTCTCACGAAGGAAAGGACCTGGACGCCCGCACCAGATGGTAGCGGAGGCAGTTATTCATCTAGATATTCTTTCATCATTTTCCCATTTTTAACAGCATTTACATCCATGTCGTTGTTAAAGTATATATAGATTTCCTTAATGTTTGATTTTTTAATTCTACCCGACCATTTTTTAAGTTCACTCCCGGTATAATAATAATTATACCAGTCCTTTTTCCCGTGAAAACGTAAATATGCTTTACCTGTTTTGTTTTCCAGCACCTCCGGCAAATTATCAGGAGCAGAGAGGCTACAGGTTACAACATTGTATTTGGCCAGAAGTTCATATACTTTTTCATTAAACCAGGAAGTGTGCCTGAACTCTATAACGCTCACAAAATCTTTGCTCAGGCTTTTACAAAACTCCTCCATTTTTTCATCGTCGCGGTGCTGGTTGCGTGGCAATTGCCACAGCACAGCACTTACTTTTTCAGCCAGGGGTTCTATGGCATTATAGAAATTATGTGTATGTTCATTACTGTCGCGTAACTTTTTTAAATGCGTTACATACCGGCTGCCTTTTAAGGCAAACCGGAAACTGGCAGGCGTTTTTTCAAGCCAATTTTCAAAAGTTGATTTCTTAGGAGTATTATAGAAAGTATTGTTAATCTCAACTGTATTGAAATGTCTTGCATAGTAAGGGAGCCAGTCTTTCTGTTTCAGATCTGCCGGGTAGAATTCTTCTTTCCAGTCCTTGTAATGAAAACCTGAGCATCCTGTAAAGCTTTTCATAAAATTTATTCTTGATTTTCACTTTTATTTTTTCTGACAGGACGGGCAGTAGAATGTTGAACGACCGGAGACAGATATTTTTTTCACTTTCCCATTGCAGCCTGGGCATGATTCGTTCTTATCTCGGTGGGGAATAAGAAAACGAGCCGGGAGTTTCTCCGGATCAGCGCCTTTTTTAATAGCGGTACGCAATGCTGATTTCATTTTCGAGTGGATTTTTCTAAGTTCTTTTTCATCCAGTTTTTCTACTTTCTTTTTGGGATGAATCCCGGCCTGGTAAAGAATTTCATCTGTATAAACATTTCCCAGTCCGGAAATCAGGGATTGATCCATAAGTGCCCCTTTAATACTTCCTTTCTTCTTTTGCAGCAGGTTTACAAATTGTTTTCTGCTACAATCCAGTGCATCAATCCCAATGTTGTTCTTTTCGGTATAACGCTCCGGAGATTCACATAATTCTATTTTACCAAGCTTTCGTTTGCTGATAATGCTAACGTTGTTTTTTCCTTTCAGCTTAAAGGTTGCTGCAGCATATTTGGGTTCCTTATTCTTTTTCCTGAAATCTTCAACATCCCCTGTCATACCAAAATGGAGTACCAGCCATTTTTTGTTGCCGGATTTTAGAAAGCACAGCTTACCCTTACGGGATGTATCAGTGAACCGGTGCCCGGTAAAAGATTTTACATCTTTTTTGGCAAGCTTTACTACTTTAGACTTATTTATTATAATATCTTCTAAGGTGTGACTAACAGCTTTTTTTTGAAGCTTTTTCCGATAGGTTTCAACGTCAGGTAATTCTGGCATAATTATATAGTTTAAATGAATACTATTGTTTTAATCTTTATTTAGTTTTTGAAAAGTTTTAAAATCAATGGCCGATTTATGGAAGTCTTCCCACGGATCCTTTTTTCTTTTTACACGCCGAAAAACATTATTCACATTATATTTTTGTGGATGCAGGCTCTTTTTTCCAACTTCATCCCACGATAAGGGCACAGCTACAGGTGCTCCTTTTCTTGCCCTTATTGAAAATGGCATTACCGTGGTTTGTGCGTAGGAGTTTCTGAGGTAATCAATAAATACTTTACTGCCACGTTTTTTCATTGAGGTTTCCAGGGTGAAAATATCGGGGTGTTTATCTACAATTTGTCGGGCAATATTTTTTGAAATCTTACGGATGGTTTCATATTTTTTCTCGGGTTTCAGCGGTATTACCACATGTAATCCCTTTGAACCCGATGTCATTACATAAAGCGGAATGTTTTCTTTATCAGTAAGTTTTTTAAGGGCTTTCGCTGCTTTTCTTACTTTGTTGAAGTCATCATCAGAAGGATCAAAATCAAAAACTACCCTGTCTGGTTTATTCAACTTGCTTTTTTTACTCAGCCACACATGCATGGTAAGTATTCCCTGGTTTGCGAGGTAAACAAGCGTTTGTTGGTTTTTGCAATTCACTAGTTTATCGCTTGAATTATCCTTTTTCGTCTTCACTTTTATGGTAGATATCCATTTGGGAAAGTAATCGGGGGTTTGTTTTTGATAAAAGCCTTTTCCTTTTATTCCATCCGGAAAACGTTGTAGCACCATTGGTCTGTCAGTGATATACTCTTCTGCATATTCCCATATTTTTTTATAATAGTTCACCACATCTCCTTTAGATATGCCCGCTTTTGGGAAAAAATCTTTAGTTGTATTGGATAGTTCTATTTTTTTGCCGTTAATTTTTACGGTTGTATCTTTTTTTGCCATGGTCTTTTTCTTTATGCAGGTTGTTCTTTTGTAACCTTCTGCGCTTTTTTATCATCTCTTAACCCCATAAAACTGGGATGCCTCAGGCGGTTATCCTTTGTCCATTCGGTAAACTGAAACTGACCTACAAGTTTTGGTTTTAACCAGTGGACATTCTTTACTTTAATATCACTTTCTGCATAAGGGTTATTTTTTGACTCTATATTTTTCATTTTCTGATGCATTTTTTCCAAAATTTCATCAGAAAAGCCTGTTCCTACTTTTCCGGCGTAATGAAGGTCTCCATTATCATAAAAACCAACCAACAGGGCACCGAATCCTTTGCGGCTACCTTTCGGTTCTGTGTATCCTCCAATAACCAGTTCCTGCGATTTTTCGCACTTAAACTTCAACCATTTTTTTGATCTTGAATGTGCATAAGGGGCTTCTGCATCCTTTGCAATCACACCTTCCCAGCCTTTTGTACAGGCATCATCGGCATATTTTTCACCATCTTTGTTTACATGGCTTGTATACCTTAGAGGATCGTTAAAATCTACTGCTTTTTTGAGCAGTTTTTTACGTTCGCGTAAGGGGAGCTTCTCCAGGGAGTATCCATTGCAATACATCATGTCAAAGGCATAGAAATAAACCCTTACATTACCTCCGGAATTGTTGCTGTGCATGCGTTGCTGCAGCATTGAAAAGCTTGTTTTGTCGCCATCAAAAGCCACCAGTTCACCATCTGCCACAAAATCTTCTTGCTGCATGCTGAATGCCTCTGTTATTTCAGGATATCTTTTGTTGAGTTTTTTCTGGTTTCGTGAATATAAATCCACCTTTTTCCCTTTCTTAAATACAAGGCATCTCTGTCCATCAAGCTTGCGCTCATATACCCAGTTTTCATCAGAAAACCTTTCGTGGGTTAGGGTAGCAAGCGTAGGTGAAATCCATTCGGGAAACTTTTCCTTCTTGATTTTATCCTGTAAATCTTCAGGTATTATTTGAGTTAATTTTTTCATTACCGGTACCTTCAGTATGATTTATGATTCATTTTGCCCCATTTCCTCAGCAATTTCTTCCACGGTTTTGCCAGAGAGAATAGATTTTGGTTGCGATTTAACCGGTTTACGGCGGGCATCAGCAGCATCATCTTTCATCTTTTTCAGCATCCACTTATTATCATCTTTGCCTTTTCCGGTTTTGAAAATTACATAGCCGCCTTTTAATTTTTTACCTTGCAGGGAAATTTCAATTTTCCCATCATCAAAAGATTCAGCCATGCTTTTACCTTCTTTCTTTTCTTCGCGAAGGTTTTTATATTTACCGGCATCCCACACAATTACGGAACCTCCACCATATTCATCCTCAGGTATGGTACCTTCAAAGTCGGCGTAGTCAATGGGGTGATCTTCTGTAAGCATGGCAAGGCGGTTGTCTTTTGGATTGGTTGAAGGGCCTTTGGGAACGGCCCAGGACTTTAGCACCCCATCAATTTCAATACGGAAATCATAATGAAGCCGGCTGGCATCATGCTTTTGAATAACAAAAATGTTTTTCTCCCGGGAGGATTTTCCTCCTCTGGGTTCAACTGTTTTTGAAAAATCGCGCTTTTTGTTGTATTCATTCAGGTTACTTTTATCCATCATCGGTTTCCTTTTTTAAGGTTTATAAAAATGCACGTGAATATTTATGCAGATGTAATTCCCTCATTTTTTCTTATCCAGGCAGCAATTTCTTCTGTATCATCTTTACGGCACAACTCTGTGCCCGGCGTAATAGTGGCAGCTGTTCCTGCTGCAATCCCATAAATTACAGCTTCCTGCACATCTTTTTCATTTAAAAATCCATGTATCATTCCCGCTACCATACTATCTCCTGCACCTACGGCAGAATCGGTGTCTATTACCGGCGACATTATGTACTTAGAATGGTCGCGTGTGGTATACAAGGCGCCTTTGGCACCGAGAGACACCACCATTACTTCTGCTTTTTTATCTTTTACCAATTGCCTTGCAAAAATTTCAAGCTGTCCCGGTTTTATTTTGTCTTCTCCCATTAAATTCTTTAGCTCTACCTGGTTTGGTTTTGCCAGGAAAACACCTTCATCAAGCGCGTTTTTTAATGGATCACCGGAAGTATCTGTCACAAATTTAATGTTCTTACGTTTGGCAATCTGGGCTATACGGGCGGTAAAATCTTCCGGAAGACCAGGAGGCAAACTTCCACTTAAAATTACAAAAGACAATTCTTCTCCAGCTTTATCTATTTCTTCCAGCATCTGCTTCCATTCCTTCTCCTGTATTTCAGGCCCCGGCATACCAAAGCGATAATGCTGTTGATCAGTCTCATCAAGTACAATCAAATTCTCTCTTATGGGGGCTTTGGTTTGAATGGTTTTTTGATCCAGACCCTCTTTATCCAGAAGCTCACGCATAAGCTCGCCGGTAGCTCCGCCGGAAAAATACATGGTGGTAGAAGATGAACCCAGCTTTTTCAATGCACGTGATACATTTATTCCACCACCTCCCGGTTCATACACGGGCCGCTGGCATCGGATTTTCTTTTCGGACATCACCAGGCTTGTTTTTGTACTTTTATCCACGGCAGGGTTGGCAGTTATGGTTAATACGTTCATATGATAATTATTTCAATTTTTTGGTTTGTTTAAGTCAGGAAATATTCCCGTAAAGCAATAACTACTTAAATACTGTGCCACATCTGTTGATGCCCTATGCAGCCCTGTTTTCGTGGAAATATTTACAAATACTGTAGAAAAAGTGACACAATAAAGGATTTTTAGTCCATAATAATCAGCAGAATTAATATTAAATCAGGGTCTGCTGAACTTTTTCAGGCGCCAGTTTTAAAATTAAGGCTCTTGAATTTATTTTGTTTGTTTATAATGGTAGAAATGTTTACGCGGGAACTGATTTAAATTGGTATAACGGGAAATCCAGCTTTGTTTTTTGTTAAAATGAAATTTGAGATCTATTCATCATAAAATAGAAATCACCTGCCTGAAAATATGCCTTCAGGTGATCATTATTAACTATGAAAAGAATAAAGACAACTTCTATAGCCTTAGAAAAGGAACAACTCAGGAATGTACCCATTCCATTGCCGTATTTTCCTGATCTTTTGAGAAGTACTTTACTTCTGCCTTAACAAAAGGATTAGAAGTACTGGCAGCTTTTTCAGCAAATCCATCTTTCCCCACAACGGCTATTTTCCGAAAATCTTTGGCATTTTTAAAATAAGTTTTTATATCTGCCCAAATGGCTTCAGGGGTTAAATTCTCAATGTCATCTATTTCAACATACATATCTACATGATCATTTTCTTTTTCTGTTTTTTTTAAAAGCGTATCCAGCTTATCGTAGTCTTCTCTTTTGATTTCTCCTTCTATTTTAAGGGCTACCAATTCGTTTTGGGTTTGTTCCAGAATATTAAACATAAAGTTAGTTATTTATTGGGGTTTAAAATTTAAGTTTATCAGCTCAGGAAAAGATTCCCCATATGGCTATTACAAGAAGGATAAGTGTAAGTATCCAAAAGAAGCCACCTAAAGCCGCCGCCGCCGTTTCTCTTTTGGTAGGAGAATTCCGGGAAGGGGCACGTGTGGATTTCCCCTGTGCAGATTCCCGCTGGGTAGGAGTGGACGCTGCAAGAATAAGTGCAAGAACAAGCATTACAAGCAGCGTGGGCACCCAGGAAATATCCCAGTATTGGGGGCCGATGGGTTCCATCCAGGCCTCTGCCGCGATGCCTCCAAGCAATAATATGAGAAAAAAACTCCAGAACGAACCCCAGGGTCCTCTGGAGCGAAATGCATAATAAAATAATGCGCCAATAATAATTGCAAGTATAATTGTTATTACGATTTCAAGTACAGCCATTTCTTTTTAGTTATAATTAATATATGTAAATGAATTTTACAATATCATGCCGTTCCAAACATTGCACATCATTTCCGGTAATTATTTTAATGTATATCAGCATGATAATGGATAATGAAAGCAAAATCTACCTGTTGCTTTGTGTAGAAATGTATTGACAAAATGTGGAAAATTAATCCCAGTGAACAGGACATTTTATCGCATAAATTATATGGGATAAACAAAAAGCAGCATTTTATGCACCTTATATAAAGCACCGCTTTTTTTAAATTTTTCTGGCACGACATTCGCCAATTAAATTCTCACTGATAGAAATTCAAATATCTCAAGAGAAGTTATGATGAACAGTAAAATTAAAAATTCCATTATTTTTTTCTTTACCATGATGTTTACTTCTATCCTGTACGCTCAGGATATTGAAGTAGATTTTTATGAGTGGGACTCGAACAACAATGAACTAATCTCCCGCTCAGAGTTTAATGAGCATTTTACATCCACATTTGAAACGAATTGGCGACTAAATGAACAGGGAGCAGTTAGTGGTGACGACTTATACCCGGCCACTTACCAGATATGGGATGTCGATGGTGACCAGATGCTTTCTGAAGATGAATGGCTCTACGGCTACGACTTTAATTTTGGCGATTATGTACTGGATGACTACAATGCCGTGGACACCGATAAAGATGGATTTGTAGATTATGTGGAGTTTTATGAGACTATGCAGGAAACAGATTACCAGGCCATGTATGATGTGGATGGAGATAATACCATCAGCCGTTATGAACTATCCCGGGCTATTTTTAACAGCTGGGATTACGACGATAGTAATTTTATTGAGAAGGATGAATTTGACAGGTTTAAAAACTATTATCTGACAAACAGAACCTATTTACATTAATCTTAATCAGGATATCAATTACAAGTAAATCAATAAAAGTAACGAATGAGAAACTTGATAACAACATATATATTTTTATCTGCCTTTATTCTTTTTAATGGTTGCCAGCAAACGGGCGACCTGACTTTTGAGGATTTTGACAAGAATAACAACATGTACATTACACTTGATGAATTCCAGGAAACTTTCTCAGAGCATTATTATAGCAAGTGGAATCCTGAAAATAAGGAATCAGTTGAAGAAGATGCTTTGTTGATGGCTACCTACCGTATCTGGGACAATGATAAAAATGACAAACTCAGCAAAGAAGAATACACCATGGGTTTTGACCATGATTACGGCAACTATATACTCGATGATTTCAAAAGCATTGACGAAAATAAGGATGGGTATATTGGATACAATGAATATAGTGTCGCCCTACAGGAAACTTCATTTTACCTGGACTGGGACATCCATAATGATAATGAAATTAACGAAGAAGACCTTGCCACCAGGGTGTTTTCCCGCTGGGACATTGACCAGAGTGGGTTGTTGGAAATAGATGAATTTAAAGAATTTCAAGATTACTACCTTAAGGTGTGATACTTAATAAACCAAACTCAGAGCCTATTATAAATGCTAAAAAACTTATAGATATGGAAACCTCAAATGACCAAAACCTAAAACGAAGAATAATTGAGCAACTTTTGTGGAATGACAACATTAACGCCAATGAGGTGGATGTGGAAGTAAATGAAGGTAATATAAAACTTTCCGGACAGGTTCCCAATTACACTGCAAAATTATCAGCCACACAAAATTGCAGCCACATAGAAGGTGTAAAAAAGGTAGAGAATCTTTTACGCATCCAGTTTCCACCGGCAGAAACCTTGCCTGAAAACAGTCAGATTGCACTAAACCTGCGTAACCTGATTTTCCAAAAAAGCAAAATCAATACCGATGATGTACATATGGATGTAGAAGACAGAGTGGCCACTTTTGCCGGAACAGTCGCATCTTATTCTGAAAAATATTTGCTGGAAACCATTGCCAACAGCGTACATGGCGTGTTGGGAGTAAATAATTTTCTGGAAGTTGTACTACCCGAAGCATTTGAAGATACTGCCGTACTTGAGGATATTCGTACCGCACTTAGGCAGAATGTTACCATTAATGAAAATAATCTGCAGATAAATGTGAATAACGGCACCGTATATATAAATGGTACTGTGCCAAACTATTCCACGAAAAAGCATGCCCTGGGCATTGCTGGCTATGCTCCCGGTGTGGTAAATGTAGTAGACAATATAAAAATCAGCTCCTGGTAGGGAGTTAAATACAAATTTTTTAACCCTAAAAACATATTGTTATGGAAAAATTAGTAAAAGTTATTGAAGTAATTGCAGCATCAGAAAAAGGATTTACGGAAGCTACACAATTGGCGGTTACAGAAGCCTCCAAAACTGTAAAAAATATAAAATCAGTATATGTAAAAGAAATGAACGCAAATGTAGAAAACAACCAGATTGTATCTTATGCAGTGAATGCGAAAGTTTCTTTTGAGATTGATAAGGAGTAGTACTCAAGCTCCAGGCGCCCGGTATTTTCCGGGTGTCTTTTTTTAAAACCCTCTTCAAACCTAACCAGAAAATTTCTTGAACTAAATTATGAATATCTTAGTTTATAGCTCCAGAAAATATGAAAATCCGTATTTTGAAAAAGCTTTTTCTTCTAAAAGCGAAAAGCTAAAATTAAACTATACCACAGATAGTTTGAATACAGATACTGCTTCTTATGCCCGTGGAAAAGATGCTATTGTTTTGTTTACGGAAGACTCAGCTAAAGGCGAAGTGCTCGATAAGCTTAAAGAAAATGGCGTTCAATATATTGCTACACGTACCATGGGTACAGACCATATTGATATTGATCATGCCCGGTCTGCAGGGATTAAAGTAGCCAATGTCCCTAATTATTCGCCGCATTGTGTGGCAGAACATGCGCTGGCATTGCTTCTTGCCCTGAATCGAAAATTAATCACGGCGAACCATAAAATAATGGCCCACGATTTTTCGCTCGATGGGCTGGTGGGCACAGAAATACATGGAAAAACAGCCGGTATTATTGGCACCGGTGATATAGGTGCACAAGTAGTGAAAATTTTGTGTGGTTTTGGTTGTAATGTTCTCATGTACGATGTAAAACAAGACAACGCGCTGGAAGAAAAGGGGCATGCAAAGTATGTTTCTTTTGACGAACTAATACAGCAATCTGATATCATTTCTCTCCATACCCCTCTGACAGAACAAACAGCCAATATAATAAATGAAGAAAGCATTTCAAAAATGAAAGACGGCGTAGTTCTTATCAATGTGTCGCGGGGAGAACTGATCAACACCAAAGATGTAATAGAAGGCCTGAAGAACCGTAAAATTGCCAGTCTTGGTCTGGATGTATATGAGCGGGAAAAAGAGCTTTTTTATCATAACCGTACCGGTGAACCGCTGGTTGACGATAATTTTGCCCGCCTTATTTCTTTTAATAATGTTTTGGTAACCGGCCACATGGCCTTTTTAACTGATAATGCTCTGGCACAAGACATGGAAGTAACAAAACAAAACCTGCTGGCTTGGGAAAAAGGAGAAAAACCTCAGTTTGAACAATGATTTTAAACGAACGTTATAGAGTAATATAAAAATATTTAAAGCACTAACTATCCACTTTTGAAAGAGCGGGAGAAGGCCGGAAGGTTTTCTCCCGTTTGCTAATTTATATAATGGGTAAAAAAAATGGTGCCTCATCAGCACCATAATAAATGAATAATGGACGGCAGGCTGATGGAAACCGCTATGAAAGGGAGCGGGTTCTGAACGCCTGCCAGATATTTTCAAATACATTTTATGCGGGGTATGCAGCTAATCCCCAGATAACTGCTACCGCCAGGAACAAGAAGAATATCCAGAAAAACACACCCAATGCGGCAGCTGTTTTTTCTTCTTCACGGGTTACAGGTTCTGTTGCAGTTTTCTCACGGATATCTGCCGTACGATCATACCGGGAGGGGGAGGCTGCAGCGAGCAACAATGCAAATAAAATAATCACAAACAATGTGGAAGCCCAGGCTACCCCGCCGTATACGGGCCCTACAGGGGTTATCCATGCCTCCGCTGCCAACCCAACCAGTATCAGGATAAGAAAAAATGTCCAAAAGCTCCCCCACGGCCCCGTGGCTTTAAAGGCATAATAAAAAATAGCACCCACTACTACGGCGCCTAAAATTGTTAGTAGAACTTCTAAAAATGTCATAGTTTTTTGTTTTTGGTTTTTAAATTCATTATTTCCTTCTAAAAATACCATGCCTTTTTACAAAAATAAATCACTCGCTGGTTTTAAATCGCTGATATTTAGTAAATATTTGGACTATAATGCTATTTTACCTGTTCCATGAATTGTGGGAATTTGTCCTCAGATGTGTGGAAATTTTGGCATACTGTGAATATCAAAATACTTTAAACAGGATAGCTGTACATGCCAGATAATCAGTTGTTAAATCATTTTTTTAATACGGGAAAAACCTGTTGGCACATCATTAGCACCTATACCAGAAAAAGCTAATAAAATGAAGAACCTAAAATTTCAAATTTGTATTATTATACTTTCAGGAGTAATGGTTAAACCGGTGTTATCACAGCAAGGGAATTTAACATTTCAGGACTGGGATAAAAATAACGATGACCTCCTGAGCCGGTATGAATTTGTAGATAAGTTCACTGATAATTACGTGGATGACTGGGATGTAAATGATGATGATCATTTAGACGATGAGGATTTCTTCAGAAAATCATATATAGCCTGGGATGCAAATAAAGATACCGTGCTAACAGAAGAAGAGTGGCTGTTTGGATATGACTATAACTTTGGTGAATTTGTAGTGGATGATTTTGTAGCCATAGATATTAATGAAGATGGATTTGTGGAATATGCAGAGTATTATGCTGCCTTAAGGCAAACCTCTTATTTTGATACCTGGGATGTAGACAATGATAATTATCTGGATCAGTTTGAACTGGCGCGGCTTGTTTTTAATTCATGGGATTTTGATGATTCAAATTTTATTGAGATAGATGAATATGATGCTTTTGATTCATATTATCTTGACATTTAACGATATAAACCTTAAAATATGTATAACATGCAATCAAAAAATGAGGAAATAATAAAACAAAACATAATTGACCAATTAACCTGGGATAATAGCGTGAATATTACAGATGCACGCATTGATGTAAAAGATGGAATAGCACGGCTGTATGGAAAAGTACCTAATATAACGGCAAAGATGGCTGCTACACGGGATACACAAATCATTACGGGTGTAAGGAGTGTTGAAAATTTTCTCGAGGTAGAGTTTCCGCCAACCTCCAGCTTACCGGGGGATGAAGAAATTGCTGAAAATGTACGCAATACCTTATTCTGGAGTAACCGGGTGGTTTCTGATGATATTAATGTGGATGCTGATAATCAAATCATCACCCTTACAGGGAGGGTAGGCTCCAATCGTGAAAAAAATGATGCAGAAATCATTGCAAACGATACTTATGGTGTGCTTGGGGTGGAAAATAAACTAAACGTTACCCTGGACCGTATGTATAATGATGTTGAAGTACAGGAAGATATCAAAGCAGCTTATACACGTAGCGTACTCATTGATGAAAATAACCTGGTGGTGACCGTAGAAAATGGTAGAGCTACCATCAATGGTATTTTACCTAATTATCCCATTAAAAAGGAAGCTCTGGATATCGCTGCTCAAACCAATGGTATTTCGGAGGTGATAGATGAAATTACGGTTGACTGGCGGGTTTAACTTTACGTTTTATATCATTAATGGTGCCAGCCGAAAAGAACTCATATAAGATTAAGCCTCTATAGCCTAGCCCCAATAGCGCAAGTTTCTAATTGTGCTAAATTCGCGGGCACAATAAAAGCCATTATAAGTAAGATATTTTTTTAAGCAGAAGTCAACAAGACTTGCTGTAGGATGGATTTCTTTCCACAAGTCGTGACTTGCTCCAGAACCGTGTTTGTGATTAAACAGGATCAACATCAGGTTGAACAATTACAGAGCGGTAGGCGGCATGCTGATGTAATGCTTCAATAGATTTTAAAATACGTTGCCGCGCTGTGGCAAAGGATTTTTCGCGTTCAATGCGGATGATGAATTGCTGAATATATAAATTCTGTACCCTTGCAATGATGGGAGGTTGCGGGCCGGCAACCCTGTTTCCCAGTTGTTTTTTAAGCAGCCTTTCGAGGGCATAAGCAGCCCTGTTCAGCAATGGTTCCTTCTTATGCTTCAGCGTAAGGCGTATCATTCGGTAAAAGGGGGGATACTGGAATTCCTGCCGCTCAGTTATCTGCTGCTGGTACATATGCCGGTAATTGTTGTTCACCACATCGTGGATGATGTAGTTATCGGGCCGCGATGCCTGGATGATGACCTGTCCGCGGCTTCCGGAACGCCCTGCCCGTCCACTTACCTGTGCCATGAGCTGAAAACTACGCTCATAGGCTCTGAAATCAGGGTAATTCAGCATGTTATCGGCATTTAGTATGCCTACCAGGCTTACATTGGCAAAATCCAGCCCTTTGGATACCATCTGCGTTCCCACCAGTATATCTGTATCACCAGATTCAAATGCATTGAAAAGCTTTTCATAAGCCTGCCTTGCCCGTGTAGAGTCCAGATCAAGGCGGGCAATTTTTGCCTCCGGAAAGAAAATATGCAGGTCATCTTCAATTTTTTCTGTACCAAAACCACGGGTTTCCAACTGAGCATTGTTGCAGTCACTGCATTTTTCGGGGATATGCAGAGAATAACCGCAGTAATGACATACCAGGTAATTGCTGTTTTTGTGATAGGTAAGCGACACATCGCAGTGCTGGCATTGTGGCACCCAGCCACAATCGGCACATGCAATATAAGGGGCAAAACCCCGGCGGTTCTGAAATAAAATTACCTGTTTATGATCTTCCAGGGTGTTTTTTATGGCCTTAAGCAATTCCGGGGTGAAATGTGCATGCATCTGCTTCTTTTTACGGGCCCGCACTACGTCTACTACTTTTATTTCTGGCAGGGCTATTTCTTTGTGTCGGGTGGTAAGATTTACCAATCCGAATTTACCACTGAGGGCATTGTAGTAAGTTTCCACAGCCGGTGTTGCTGTTCCAAGCAATACACGGGCATCATGCATGCGGGCAAGCATCAGTGCAGTGTCGCGGGCGTGGTAACGTGGCGCCGGATCAAATTGTTTAAAGGTGTTTTCATGCTCTTCATCAATAATAATCAGCCCCAGGTTGCTAAAAGGCAAAAAAACAGAAGAACGTACCCCTAAAATCAATTGAAAATGATCCTCATTTTGGGTATTCATTACCCGGTTCCAGGTTTCCACTCTTTCCGCATCATTAAAACGGGAGTGATAAACCCCGGCCTTGTCCCCAAATGTATTTTGCAACCGGGTAATAATTTGTGTGGTAAGGGCAATTTCCGGAAGCAGGTACAATACCTGTTTTCCCCGGCGCAGGGTTTCCTGTATTAAATGTATGTAAATTTCAGTTTTTCCTGATGAGGTTATCCCATGCAAAAGTACCGATTTATCTTGTTTAAAATATGAATGAATTTCATTAAGAGCATTTGTCTGTGCATCATTTAAGCTATGGGGATTCATAAGGGTAGCATTCTCTCCGCCAATGCGGTTTACCT
>JBEPYD010000025.1:0-20165 GCA_041641575.1 Bacteroidales bacterium | reverse complement strand
AGTACCTGGTCCTGAAAATCTCTGTCAGAAAGTGTTTTTGTTTTCTGCAACAGGCGGTCGGCCAGTGTGCTTTTTCCATGATCAATATGGGCAATAATGCAAAAATTACGTGTATTCTCCATGTTAGAACCTTGCTCTTTAAAATAAGTTACAAAGATACCTAAATATTAATTATTTGATGAGGATATCTTTCCCGTTGTTCTGAATTTAATTCCACGTAGTGTCCGTCTAAAAATTACAACATCGGCGTTAAGCTAGTTGCCATACAAATGCTAATTCTCATGGGTAAAATCCGCATTAGCAGCTAATTTCTTTTTTTTAACATTAACTAAAGAACATTGATTTATATGCTTTTTCTTGTCTTCTGAATGCTGTCTTCCGAATACTAAAATCTAAATTAAACACTTTTTCCCCGATAATTGCAGACGAGCATTTTCCGGTAAAGAATAAGTGATGCCTGGCAGAATCAAAAAAACCTGTGCGGGGCACAGGTTTTTTTAATAATATCAGTTAATGGATGCATTACATCATGCCACCCATTCCGCCCATTCCGGGAGCACCCATTGGAGGCGCACCACCTTTATCTTCTTCCTCTTTATCGGCAATTACACACTCAGTAGTGAGTAACATACCTGCAACGGAAGCAGCATTTTCAAGGGCTACACGGGCAACTTTGGTTGGATCAATAACTCCGGCTGCCAACAAATTCTCATATTTCTCGATGCGGGCATTGTATCCATAATCACCTTTACCTTCTTTAATCTTCTGCACTATAACAGAACCATCGGCACCAGCGTTTTCAGATATCTGACGCACCGGCTCTTCAAGCGAACGACGGATTATCGCAATTCCTGTATCTTCATCGTCATTGTCTCCTTTAAGGTTGGTAAGGGCTTCAATGGCACGAATGAAAGCGACACCACCACCAGGAATAATACCTTCTTCTACAGCAGCACGTGTAGCGCTTAGGGCATCATTTACGCGGTCTTTTTTCTCTTTCATCTCAACTTCAGTAGCAGCACCAATATACAACACGGCTACACCACCGGCTAATTTAGCCAAACGCTCCTGCAATTTTTCTTTATCGTAATCGCTTGTGGTATTTTCAATCTGTGTTTTGATCTGTGCCACGCGCGCATCAATGGCTTTTTTATCACCTGCACCATTAACAATAGTTGTATTTTCTTTATCAAGGGTTACTTTTTCAGCACTTCCTAAATCATCAAGGGTAGCAGCTTCAAGCTTCATTCCTTTTTCTTCGCTTATAACTGTACCGCCAGTAAGAATAGCAATATCTTCAAGCATTTCTTTTCTGCGATCGCCAAAGCCCGGAGCTTTTACTGCAGCAATTTTTAAAGAACCTCTCAGCTTGTTTACAACAAGTGTTGCAAGCGCTTCGCCATCAACATCTTCTGAAATGATCAATAGCGGACGTCCGGATTGAACAGCAGATTCAAGAACCGGTAGCAGATCTTTCATTGTAGAAATCTTCTTATCAAAAAGAAGGATGTATGGATTCTCCAGTACTGATTCCATTTTATCAGTGTCAGTTACAAAGTAAGGAGAGATATAACCGCGGTCGAATTGCATACCTTCAACAACTTCTACAGTTGTTTCTGTTCCTTTGGCTTCTTCAACTGTAATAACACCTTCTTTTTTAACTTTTTGCATTGCCTCGGCAATCAGTTTCCCAATTTCCTCATCATTGTTTGAAGAAATTGAAGCTACCTGCTGAATTTTTTCAAAATCATCACCTACCGTTTTGGATTGGCTGCGAAGACTTTCTATCACTGTAGTAACAGCTTTGTCAATACCTCTTTTCAGATCCATTGGGTTTGCGCCAGCAGTTACGTTTTTAAGTCCTACATTTACAATAGACTGTGCAAGCACGGTAGCAGTAGTTGTTCCATCTCCTGCATCGTCATTGGTTTTAGAGGCAACCTCTTTTACCATTTGCGCACCCAGGTTTTCAAATTTATCAGTAAGTTCTATTTCTTTTGCTACTGTAACACCATCTTTGGTGATTTGAGGAGCTCCGAATTTCTTCTCAATAACAACGTTTCTACCTTTTGGACCCAGTGTTACTTTAACTGCATTTGCCAGTGCATCAACACCTCTTTTAAGACCATCACGGGCTGTTAGATCAAATTTAATTTCTTTAGCCATTTTATTTAATTTTTATTTTTGTTACACTTTCGATTTAATTGTTTTTTGGGTTTATACAACCGCTAAAATGTCACTTTGGCGCATGATTAAGTAATCTTTGCCTGCCACATTTAATTCAGTTCCGGCATATTTTCCGTAAAGTACAGTGTCACCTTCCTTTACTTCCATTTTTTCATCTTTGGTTCCCGTACCAATAGCAACCACTTTACCTCTCTGAGGTTTTTCTTTGGCTGTATCGGGGATAATAATTCCACTTGCAGTTTTTTCTTCTGCTTCGGTAGGCTCAATGAGCACTCTATCAGCTAGGGGTTTAATTTTCACATCAGACATTTTCGTTATTTTTTATTGAGTTAAACATATTTGTATTTCGGCAACGTACTTTTCATATTTTATGCCAAAGCCATTAATTGCATAAAATGGCAGATTTTAAATCTGTAGCAAAGAATTCAGGCACCACAGAATTGGAGTGCAGGCAGGTAAAAACACCTTAACTACCAGGTAGACAAATGCTTGTTAGCGATGGAAAGGTTTGTGCATATTTATCATGCTTTACTGACATGATGACATTTTTTATGGGCTATAATTTGCCACAGGGGAAAACAAAAAAGGCTGCCCGGAAAGGCAGCCTTTGAAAATCATTAATTTCTCAGCAAATTTTATTCATTATTCTGGTTATCATCCATGCCATTGCCCTGGGCAGGTTGTTCCTGTGGAACTGTGGTAGGGAATGTAGGCACTGCAGTTGGATCTACCGCATTTTCTAGCTGGTCTTCAAGGATAGAGTTTTCCTCTACTGCTTCCCTTGGAATGGTAATGCTTGCCATCAGGGAAAGCACAAGCAATGCACCGGCTAATGTCCAGGTGGCTTTTTCAAGGAAATCTGCTGTACGTCTAACGCCCATAATTTGATTTGAGGATGAAAAGTTGGAAGCGAGCCCTCCACCTTTAGAGTTCTGAACCAGAACGATCAAAATCAATAAGACACAAACGATCAGAATCAGTACTGAAAATAAAATATACATATTAATTAGGTTTATAAATTACTTATAAGTTTCTTTATTTCTTCAATTTGGCTTGCAAAGTAAGTACTTTTTTCCGGATATTTCAAAATTAATTTTTCATATGCAAAAATTGCTTTTGAATAATATCCCTGCTTGATGTAAACCTTTGCTAATGTGTCGGTTATATATCCTTCATTTTCTTCTTCAGATTTTTTTACCAGGTCGTGATCGATCTCTTCAGGACTTTCCTTTCGCTCAATTCTTGGATCAACTTCAATGAATCTGTCAATCAGTTGTACTTGTTTTTCTTTGGGTGGTAATATTTCTTCCTTTTCCTCTCCTGATTCTTTTGGTAAATGATCATCGTTATTTTCTAATAAATCAAGGTTGTAAGGAGCTATTTCAACAGGATTCTGGTCGGAAGGTTCCTTTTGTATTTCAGCAGCTTTCTTTTCATCTGCTTCCTTTTCTTCTTCCTGGATTATTACTTCCTTAACTTCTTCTTTTATTTCTTCAGTTTCCTGTCCGGCATCAATAAAAGTTACTTCATCTTTTGTAAGGTTTTCATTGTTTTGGCTGGATTCATCTTCTTTCTGCCCTGAAGTATCTTCTTTAAATGATTCGAGGCTTATTTCCTCAGGCCTGATAATCTCAAGAACAGGTGAAATGTATAATCTTTCATAATCAGTTATGCCGGCTTTTTGAAGATCAATGTTCTGTATGCTGTCAAAAGTAAATTCAAGGTTTTCCTTAATGGTATCTTTTTCTTCTTTGCGGATTGATCTTTCTTTTTCAGGAACGGGCGATATTTCGGAAGGCTCAGTTTTATTTTCAGGGATTTCTGTCGGTGGTTCAGGTGTTGGTGCAGGAGCCGGCAACTTAGCAGTTGTGTCTTTAACTGGTAATTCCTGTTCCGGTGTATTTTCCTTATCTGTATTGGCAAGTATAAAATATAAATGGGTACGGTTACCCACATAAAGCGACGATTGGTGGAGCTGATTTTCAAGCTTAAAGCTTTTCAGGCTTTTCAAATTTTTGAGCAATAGGGAATGAGCCGTCGAAAACCAGGGGAATTCTTTTATAACATGGTTTAATGCTGCCACCGACTCAAACTCGGGCTTGCCATTTTCAGTCATAAGTTTTATAAAATGCTCACTAGTCATTACCATTCTCCCTGCGAATTTTACCAATTTACAAATGCTTCATTAAAAATATCTTCGGTTAGTTGCTCATTAATTCTGGTGATAAGCTCCGACTCAACCTGCGATATATCCTGGGTTGCCGGGAAATCTTCATATCGGGTAAACCTTTTCTCAAAATCATTTTCAGGTTCAACCAAATTTGTAAAACGGACATTAACGCTTACCGTAAGGCGGTTTAAGGCAGGAGCCTCATTACCGGTTATTGCCTGGGGTGTAATGTCGTAAGCTGTAATTTCACCTTCAAAATTAACGTCGCCATAGCCGCTGGCAAGATTTAACCTGGTTTGTGTTTCCATTTTTTGGCGTAGTGCATCTGTGAACTCCTGGCTTAAAGTGGGTTGAATAATTTCAGCCCTGTTGGGGAAATATTGCACGGAAAAAGTATTTATCTCCGGATTAATTGAAGCCCCCGTAAAACTATATGAAACCTTGCAGGAATGTACAGCAAAAATCATTAGTGCCAACAATACAATTCCTGATATCGTTATTTTTCTCACTGCTGGTAATTGAACAAAAAGAATTTTCAATGTATTTGTAATAATGTAAAGATAATGATTTATTCTATCTCGTGCTCTTTGATTTTACGATACAGCGTTCTTTCAGAAATACCAAGTTCGTTAGCAGCATGCTTACGTTTTCCATTATGTTTTTCAAGCGCTTTTTTAATCATTTCAATTTCTTTGTCTGCCAAAGAAAGTGACTCCTCAATAATTTCTTCGGTATCCTGTATATTATCATCATCGGGTTTTTCGAAATTCATGGGCGCAGGGTGACGGTATTCTTCTTCTGGCGGAGCGTTGTCTACGGTGTCTACACTATGGTAAAGTTTTTTTATAATACTTGCATTATTTTCTATCACCTCCTGATCAGAACTTCCATTCTTCATTACTTCCAGCACCAGTTTTTTCAAATCATTCATGTCGTTGCGCATATCGAAAAGGATTTTATAAAGAATTTCCCTTTCATTGGCAAAAGACTGATCACCTTCTGATTTTTTTCCGGATAAAAGTGCCGGTACATTATGTTCATTATAATCAGGCAGGTATTGTTTAAGCACATCCGCGGTAATATGTCGGTTTTGTTCTATAACGGATATTTGCTCTGTAATATTTTTTAACTGGCGTATGTTGCCTGGCCATCGGTATCTGATGAGAATGTTTCGTGCCTCTTCATCAAGATCCAGGGGAGGCATGCGGTACCGCTCTGCAAAGTCGGTGGTGAATTTTCTAAAAAGCAAATGGATATCATCTGCCCTTTCGCGTAGCGGAGGGATAAAAATAGGTACAGTGTTTAACCTGTAAAAAAGATCTTCCCTGAACTTACCGTTGCGTATGGCTTTTTCTACATTTACATTGGTGGCGGCAACTACGCGCACATTTGTTTTAAAAATCTTTGATGATCCAACGCGCATAAATTCACCACTTTCCAGCACCCGTAAAAGCCTTACCTGTGTAGAGAGGGGCAGGTCTGCCACTTCATCCAAAAAAATGGTGCCGCCATTGGCCACTTCAAAATACCCCTTGCGGCTGTCATGTGCACCGGTAAAAGCACCCTTCTCATGTCCAAAAAGTTCAGAATCGATAGTTCCCTCTGGTATAGCACCGCAGTTAACGGCAATATAAGAACCATGCTTACGGGAACTAAACTGATGCACAATTTGCGGGAATACTTCTTTACCAGTACCACTTTCCCCTGTAATAAGCACTGAAAGGTCAGTGGGAGCCACCTGCTGCGCGATATCAATAGCCCGGTTTAGGGAGGCATTGTTGCCAATGATGCCAAATCGTTGTTTTATTTTTAGTATATCCATAGATATTTACTTCTTAAATATAAGTAAAATGCCCTGCAGAGCATTTAACATGCTGACAAAATTACAATATTTAGTGCTTACATTAAAACAAACAGGAATAGTTGTCAGTTTAAATTTCATTTTTTTAAATGTATTTTTGCATTTTGTGTATTGTTTACCACAGGACATTTTTAATATTATTGCAGAATGGAAATTTTAGGACTAATACCGGCACGCTACGGATCAACCCGTTTTCCCGGCAAACCACTTGCTGATATTATGGGTAAGCCCATGATATGGCGGGTATATGAGCAGGCAGGAAAGTATTTGAAGCATATATGGGTTGCTACAGATGATGAACGAATTAAAGAAGCCATTGAAGGCCTGGGCGGGAATGTTGTAATGACCAATGCTGATCATATGAGTGGTACAGACAGGTGTGCCGAGGCTTTGAGCCGCGTAGAGGAAGAGTCGGGAATTCATTTTGATGTAGTTATAAATATCCAGGGCGATGAGCCTTTTGTAGATCATATTCACCTGAATTCCCTGGCAGCTTGTTTTGAAAACCCGGACAACCAAATAGCCACCCTGGTAAAACCTTTTGGAGTGCGCGAGGATATTTTCAATGAAAATAAACCGAAAGTAGTGCTAAACAACAACAAAGAGGCATTATATTTTAGCCGGCATCCCATACCTTTTTTGCGTGATGCTCCAAGGAGTGAGTGGGTGCGCAAACATACATACTTTAAGCATCTTGGATTGTATGCTTACCGCTCAGATATTTTAAAAGAAATAACAAAAATTCCTCAATCCCTTTTAGAGAAAGCTGAGTCGCTGGAACAAAATCGCTGGCTCGAAAACGGATATCGAATCCAGGTAGCCATTACCGAATCGGAATCCATAAGCGTTGATACGCCCGGAGACCTTGCCAGAGCTGTGAAGTATTATAAAAAGGAAAATAATTAATTTTAGGAAGAAAACTTCTTGGTTACGCGAACCATAAAAATGCTCATTTACATCAGTAAACTGCGCTTTTTATGTCTTCAGAAGCCTTGAATTTGTGGTTTTCTTATCTACCACTCAAGTTTTCTTGTGAATAATCAAACGTTATCTCCCGGATAAAATATTTTTTGTAACATAATATTCCAAATGTAAATTAACATTCGGTTATAGGTTCATGCAAAATGAAAACCTTAATTTTGCATTTCAATGTATGAATCTAATATTATAATTATGAAAAGAATATTACCCTTAGTTTTTGCCATAATAGCTTTAATTGGTCTTGCAAATGCACAGGAGAAATCCTTGTTTTTCTCTGAGTATGTTGAAGGTTCCGGCAACAACAAAGCGCTGGAAATATATAACCCCACGGCAGAACCTGTTGACCTTGATCCCTATTATGTATTACGCTACAGCAATGGCAGCAGTTCTTTTACAAGCGGAGGCATGGTTGATCTGGAAGGAATCATTCAGCCTTATTCCACTTTTGTATTGGTAAACGGGCAGCAAACTGATTCAGAAATATCTCCGGCGCCTGATCCTGAGTTACAGGCGCTGGCCGACCAGCTTGATGACCCTTACCCGGCACCTACCTACATGAATGGCAATGATGCCATTGCCCTTGTGATTTCAACTGATGGAAATCCACCTTCATCTGGTAATTTTACTCCGATTGATTTATTTGGGGAAATTGGCCTTGGCGATATTATGGAAAACGGAGAAGGATGGTCCAACATTAAGGATAGTGTTATTACTTATAATGCAAATGAAACCCAGGTACAGGCTACTATTACCGATTATGTGGTTCCGGATGCCTCTGATGATGGAACGGCTTCATTTGGGCCTTACTGGCTGGCCTGGACAGCTAACCGTGTGCTAATTCGCAAACCCGAAATAGTAAAAGGCGTGCAGCAAAACCCAAACCCTTTTGTGGTAACCACAGAGTGGGATACACTTACCGGTTATGTAAATGACGATGGCTTCTGGACACAGGAGGACAACTGGAGCAACCTGGGCATACATGAATCAGTAGCCGATCCTGTTACCAGCATACACAGGATATCGAAACCTCATATTACAATTTATCCCAATCCACTTCTCGGATCAGATCTTACCATTAAAGCAAATCAGGTAATTGAGAGCATCACCTTTATGAATATTCTGGGTCAGCCCCTAAAAAGTATTTACCCTTCTTCAAAAGATGCACGGTTGATATTAGAAAACGCAGAATATGGAGATGGCATTTATTTTATCGATGTTAAAATGGAGAATAATCTTAGGCTGACAAAAAAGATTATTCTGAAGTAATCTCTTTTATTTGCCACTATAGCTGTATTTGACATTTTAACGATAACAAACAATCTCATGTCAAAAATTTTTTTTTCGTTCTTTGTATTCTTCTTTTTTTTGCATACAACGTTATGGTCGCAATCTGCCAATGTCACCGGCACAGTACGTGACGCAAACACCCTTGAATCGCTGATTGGAGCCAACGTGCTTTACGGGGAAGGTAAGGGAACGGTTACTGATTTTAATGGAATATTTTCACTTGATTTAGCACCCGGCACGTATACCATCGAAGTTTCATATGTTGGATACGAACCCGAATCCAAAACCATTTCAGTAGAACAATCTGACATCAGTCTTGATTTTCTCCTGGAACCCATGGCCATTAGTGAAGTACAGGTGGTTGCCGATGTAGCAAGAAGCCGTGAAACACCCGTAGCCTTCAGTACGGTATTGCCCAAACAGATTGAAGAACAAAGAGCCGGAAGGGATTTGCCCATGGTGTTGAATTCTACACCCGGCATTTACGCCACCCAACAGGGAGGTGGAGAAGGCGATGCCCGTATCACCATAAGGGGCTTTAGCCAGCGAAATGTCGGTGTCTTGCTTGATGGCATTCCGGTAAACGACATGGAAAATGGTTGGGTTTACTGGAGTAACTGGTTCGGCTTATCGCAGGTAACCCGATCCATGCAGGTACAGAGAGGGCTTAGTGCTTCAAAACTCGCCTTACCATCAGTAGGAGGAACCATAAACATTATCACCAAAGGAATTGAGAACAAGCGGCAACTTTCGCTGGAAGAATATATTGATATCAATGGAAAATCCACCACCTCACTGGGTTTTACCAGCGGCATGCTCGATGGCGGATGGGGCATAACCCTGGCAGCCTCATATAAAACCGGACAAAGCTGGGTAGAAGGCACGGATGTGGAAGCATTTTTCGGATATCTGAAAATTGATAAAAAATGGGGCGATCACATTACCAGTATTACCGGATATGGCGCACCACAAACCCATGAGCAACGAAGCTACAAAGCAGCCATTGCCCGGTTTGATACTACCTTTGCCAAAAATCAGGGTGTGGAGGCACAGCATTTTCCACAACTGGTAGATCTGGGGCATGACTACAACCAACATTGGGGTTACCTGCGGCGTGATGCAGAACAATGGAACGATGATTATTCAGCCAGAATTGTAAATCCCAATGCTGAGAGAGAAGTTTTACATGCACGGGTAAATACTTATTTTAAGCCCATGTTCAGCCTGCGTGATTTCTGGACAGTAAATGACAAGTTAAGCCTCTCCAACATCGCATATTTGTCACTTGGCCTTGGTGGAGGTACACGGCCATACAGCAGCCTTAACCGCAACAACTTTGTAACCTATTCAATGGTGGAAAATGGGGATTATCATTCATCTTCTTATGGACAAATCAACTGGCAACAAATTTACGACCGAAATACAAAACCCCAGATGGATCCGTTCTCACCAAATCCCATTTATCCTATAAATCCAAAATATAGTGACTTATTATATGTAGCAGAAAATTACCTGGTTGAGAGCCGAAATGAACATGTTTGGTATGGCTTTCTTTCCACCATGAATTATAAACTGAGCAATTTCGTCACCCTTGCTGGGGGTATTGACCTTCGCTCATACAAAGGTATTCATTACCGACAGGTAGAGGATTTATTGGGTGCAGACTATGCCATTGATGATTCTGACCTGCGACTTGATTATGAAGCTGACCCTACTTTGGCTATGAAACATGAAGGGGATAAAATAAGTTATTATGATGAAGGGAATATTCGGTGGGGTGGTGTTTTTGGATTAATTGAATATAATAATAAAATTGTTTCCACTTTTCTCAACCTGAGTGGATACTACAGTGGCTATATGAAAGAAAATATTTTTGCAGATGCCACTTCACCCTGGGCCTGGAATCCCGGGTTTACCGCAAAAACCGGATTAAACTATAACTTTACGGAAAGGATGAATGCTTTTGTAAACTTTGGGTATTTATCAAGAGTGAAAATCTATTCTGAATATTTCCAGGGATACACGCTTAACTTTGTCAGAGATACAGATAATGAGTTAATTAAAACGGTTGAAGGAGGTTATAGTTTTAAAAGCCCGATAATTTCTGCAAATCTTAATGGTTATTACACCCGGTGGGAAAGTATTCCGGCCGGATCCATAAGAGGACGTGCGACAGTTGGTGGTGTTGAACGTGATGTTTATGGACAGATTGCGAACCTGGATACCCGTCACACTGGATTTGAACTTGATTTCGTCTATCAAATATCAGAAAAGTGGAAACTACAGGGATTATTCTCCTGGGGCGACTGGATATACGATTCCTATATTGAAGACATGCCACTGTTTGATGATATAACAAATGAAGAAGTGGCTTCTATCAGCTTTGATACCCGTGGGATTCATGTGGGTAATGCCGCCCAGACACAGGTAGGAGGAAGCCTGAGGTTCGAACCCATTCAGAACTTATATTTTGAAAGCCGTACGCTCCACTTCAGCAGACATTATGCCGATTTTACCCCGGGTGCCACCTCTGATATTGAAGGAAATACCATTGATTCATGGCAAATCCCACCTTATACACTCACGGATTTCCATGCCGGATACAGATTTAAATTTGCAGCGCTTGATGACCTGGTGTTCAACCTGAGGTTTAACGTATTAAATGTGTTTGATGTGGTTTATATCACTGACGCACGAAATAACGATCCTTTTATTCATCGTCCATTTAATGATTTTGATGCAAAATCTGCATCTGTATTCTTTGGTAACGACCGCTATTATTCGCTCTCTTTAAAAATTACTTATTAACCTTTATTCCCCAATATGCTTAAGAATATTTTTTTTTCACTACTCTTTATTTTTTTTGCTGATTATGCAAATGCTCAAACGAACATAGCTGAAGCACGTAACGAACCTATAGGAACCCAGGTTACGATTTCAGGAATTATTTCTCATGGAAATGTTTTTGCGCCCAGCAAGCGACATATCCAGGATGAAACTGCTGGTCTTGTGCTGTATAGTTCTGCCGTGAGCAGCTTAAACCGTGGCGATTCAGTTACAGTTACCGGCACACTGAAAGATTATAATGGGCTTCTTGAACTCGATCCTGTAAGTAATGTAACAGTGCATGCTTCCGGCAAAACCATTGAACCCACGCTTATACCTGCCGCGCAAATTGGAGAGGCTTATGAAGGTCAGTTGATACAATTAGAAAATGTCCTGTTTGACAATGCCGGTGCCACATTTGGCAGCGGGGCAAACAATTACAGCTTTACCGCAGATGGTATAAGGGGTGAAATACGTACAGAGAATTGGGATCTTGAAGGAGAAATTATTCCTGCTGGACAGGTAACCCTTACCGGATTGTTATCCCAATATTCGCCCTCAGGTGCTGCCACCGGTTATCAAATATTACCACGCGATTATCAGGATTTTGAAATTACCAGTGCCATTTATCTTACCTCACCTGTGGAACAGCTTAATCTCACCACCGATGGATTTTCAGTTTCCTGGGAAACCAATATGGCCGGTTCCACGGAAATGTTCTATGGCACACATCCCGACACTTTGGATCAGTATGCTTCGTCTGTCACTGCCACCACCAATCATAACCTTGAAATAAACAACGTTGAGCGGGGTCAGCTCTATTTTGTAAAGCCTTTTTCAGTACTTGGGGAAGATACAGCCAAAATTCCCTTAGAAGTATTCAGTACTATATCGAATTCCTCTGGAAATGTGCATGTTTATTTTAATGATGAGGTTGATCACTCAGTGGCCAAAGGTGCGCTTGCTATAAATGTAGGAGATGGTCTGGATGATACCCTGATCAATTACATTAACCGGGCAAAATATAGTATCGACTTTACCATGTATAGCTTTAATAACCAGGGCATATCAAATATTTCTGAAGCGCTGAATAATGCACACAACCGTGGCGTACAGGTGAGAGTGGTATATGATAATGAAGCATCAAACCAGGGCATTGAAGCACTTGATCCGGGTATAGGTGCCATTGCTGATCCTGTTGAGGGTTTTCCCAATTATGGCATCATGCATAATAAGTTCATTATTTTTGATGCCCACTCACCGGATCCGCTTGACCCTTACGTATGGACAGGGGGCACCAACATGACGGATGGCCAGGTAAATACTGATTTAAATGATGTTATTATTGTGCAGGACCAAAGCCTTGCGCGCGGCTACACGCTGGAATTTGAGGAAATGTTCGGAAGTTCAACAGCCCAACCCGATGTTTCTGAAGCCCGTTTTGGCCCCGATAAGCTCGACAACACACCTGAAGAGTACATCATAAATGGCATGAGGGTGGAGAATTATTTCAGTCCCTCAGCTAACGTAAACAATAGAATTACAGAGCTTATCAACACCGCTGATCATGACCTTAGCATACTTACCATGTTAATTACGCGCACATTCATTGCCGATGCCATTACAGACAGTAAAGCCAGAAATGTGGCGGTAAATGTGCTTACCAACTCAGAAGGACAGAATGATGATGTGGTAAATGAGAGTTTGACCCTGGCTTTGGGGCCACATTTTACCTTTGATAATGTTTCACAGGGAATTATGCACACAAAGTCCATGATTATTGATCAATCTGCCACAGATTCTGATCCTGTTTTACTTACAGGTTCTCATAACTGGAGCAGTAGCGCAGATATCAGGAATGATGAAAACACACTTGTTTTCCACGATTCCACGTTGGCAAATATTTATTACCAGCTATTTGTAGAACGTTTTACTACCAATCTCGGTGTTTTACAGGATCTGAATGTACCACCTGTAGCAGTAAATGACACAGTGTATATTGAAGATGCCAACACCAAAACCATCAGGGTTACGGAGAATGATGAATTTATTTCACAGGTGAAAATGATATTGCTGAACAATGGAAAGCATGGATCTGCACTGGTGCCTTTTACAGATGAGCTTTCCATTTCTTATGATCCTGAAGATGATTTTACCGGTACCGATTCTGTTTCGTACGCCATTTATTATTTGGCCGAACCTACACTCAAAGACACTGCAGTGGTTTACTATTATGTTACTGCACCTGTTTCGGTTCCTGAAACTGTTTTTTCCGATGTCCGGCTATATCCTAATCCGGGAAACGGGACCATAAATCTTTCGCTGCAAGCTGAAAAACCAGGAAATGCAGAGGTTAATATTTTTACCCCTGACGGAAAGCTGGTATACACTGAAGCATTTGTTTTAGATGCCGGAGCGGTGGAAAAAACCATTCAAACCGGGTTACCGGCAGGTATATATATACTGAAAGTAAAAGTGCCCTCCGGAAGTATTACCAGAAAATATATTGTTGAATAAACAGTCAAAATAGCCTATTTAAAGGGACAAAAATGAACGAATTTTCGTCCCTTTTTTATTTTTACATGCCGGTGAAATATAACAAATTCTCATTAGAATTATAGCCAGAGTGGTAGAGAAGGGTCAAAATTAATTTTCTTTTTACAGGTGGTATGTTACCTTTGTAAAGTTACCTTAATGTATTCGTTAGATTCTGATTAGCTTATCATGAATAATTTTTATTGACTCTACAAAATTCAACAATTAATAAAACCATACCCTAGTGAAACGTATAGCAGTATTTCCCGGTTCCTTTGATCCTTTTACGGTTGGTCATGAATCCATTGTGAAGCGTGCACTTTCCCTCTTCGATGAAATCATTATTGCCATTGGTGTAAATACAAACAAGGAAGGATTTTTTCCGCTGGAAGAACGTAAGCGCTGGATTACCGATCTTTTCCGGGAAAATCCATCTGTATCTGTTGATACTTATCAGGGCCTTACCATCGATTATTGTAAGCAAAAATATGCGAAATTCCTGCTCAGGGGATTGCGCACCAGCAGCGATTTTGAGTATGAAAGAGCCATTGCTCAGATGAACAAGGCCATGTATCCTGATATAGAATCTATTTTTATATTAACGGATCCGGAGTATACTTCAGTAAGTTCTTCTATCGTTAGAGATATCATACGCCATGGTGGCGATGCCCGTCAGTTTTTACCGGGAGACGGAAACCAAAAAAACACCATAATTCAATCCCGCAAATGAGAAAACCAAACCTTTTATTTCTTTTAACTTGCTTATTTTCGGGCTTTTTTTCTTTGGCGGGTTTTTCTGCGGTGCCAACCATTATCAAAGGTTCAGCACCTGAATATGCTGGTAAAAGCATCGTTTTAAAAACTTATGAGGATTACATTACCTATCAGGAAGTTGAGCTGGATACACTTGTTGTTGATTCCACCGGCAAATTCGAATCAGAGCTGTTTATTGAGCATTCGCAGATGATTTTTTCTCACCTGGGGATATATTTTGCATATTTTTATGTTACCCCCGGCAATGAATATGAAATTATGCTACCAAAGCGAAAAGACCGGGAGGTAGGGGATAAATTGAACCCCTTTTTTGAAGAAACACCCTTACATCTGGGAGTAAAAAGCGAAGAAGGAACCCGGTTAAACTTTCTTATATCTGCATTTGATGACTATTTTATTCCCTACTTTAAAAAGTTTGCTTTCAATGCACGGTCGCGGGAATCGTATGAAGAGCTTGATACTTTAATTGCTAAGATTGAAACCCCTTTCCAGGATGAGAATAATCCATTTTTTCAAATCTATCAGCGTTACAAAATAGGCATGCTCCGGCAGGTGGCTTTTCAAAGTGGCTCCCGGAATACCACCAGTATGTTCTTTCACGAAAATGAGGTGCATTATTATCACCCTGCCTACATGGAGCTATTTAATATGGTATTTGATGACTATTTTCTTCATTTTGCCCGTACGGAAAACGGGAAAGGAATTTATAAATTTATTAATGATTCCAGCTGTTACTCATGTGTGAGCAGTTTGCTTGCGTCCGACACAGCCCTTGCAGATGACACCCTGCGCGAGCTGGTTATTCTGAAAAACCTTCATGATAATTTTTATGATGATCAGTTTTCCCGCTCAGGAATGCTCACCATTCTTGATTCTCTCATTCAACAGACCAAAATTGAAAATCACAGAGAGATTGGACTTACTATTCGTGAGAAAGTTACCAAATTAATGGTGAATTTTGAACCACCGGATTTCACACTTCTTGACAGAGATAGCAACCTGGTAAGTCTTAATGATTTGAAAGGTCAGTATGTTTATCTTAATTTTTGTATATGCCTCAGCTATGGATGTATCCGGGACTTTGAGCGGCTCACCAACCTTTATGAGAAACATGGTGAATACCTGAAGATTGTAACTATAGCCCTTGACGAGGAATATGAAACAATGACAAACTTCCTTTCAAGAAAAGACTACAATTGGCTTTTCCTACACTACGGTCGCCAGCCGGATATCATCAATGATTATGATTTAAGGGCCTTCCCGGTTTATTTCCTCATAGGCCCGGATGGAAAGTTGTTAAAATCACCAGCGCCATCGCCCGAAGAGAATTTTGAACTTTATTTGTTCAGAATTATGCGTGAAAAGGGCGATATTTAAGGTGTGCGTTCGGATTACAATTTATTCGCACGCAAATTAAATTATCTCAGGCACTGTAACTTTCGCGATACACACTTCTTGTCATAAACCAGCTGTCTCCAGCACATCAAGTAGTGATGCATACGTATTGCTTTTTACTTTACCAAAGTCCTGCGGATCTATCCATTCCAGATGGGTTATTCCTTCTTCTTCCTGGGGTTTTAATTCTTCCTGCCCCGCATAATCCAGCAGAAACCAGCGTGTTTTCTTTAGTATCATACCTCCTTTAAAAGGATATGTATGCATACTCACAGGCAATTTCTTTTTTATTTTCAGGTTTGTAATACCACATTCTTCAGTTATTTCACGCACGGCTGTTTCTTCCATGGTTTCTCCACCTTCAGCTTTTCCTTTTGGAAGATCCCATAGGTTGTTGCGTATCATAAACAAGTATTTACCATCAGCATTTTTCACAATGCCACCTGCCGCATAAATAATTTTAAATGCGGCTTCAAAAGATGCCTGTAACTTGTCAACTTTAGAATTAAATATGCTCAAATGCCTTACATGTTCAGCATGGGTAAAAAACCTGATGATTTCAAGTAATTCTTCCCAACCGGTAAATTTATGGAAAATCCCATTTCGTTCAGGCCATAATTTATCTGGTCTTCGGCATAAAATTACCGTACGGTCGTTGAAAAAAACTTTATACATTTGCAGTTATGAAAAATGAAAAACAAATTGCTAAATATTTACTGCAAAGTAAAGCAATAAAATTACAACCATCAAACCCTTTTACTTGGGCCTCGGGGTGGCGCTCACCCATTTATTGTGATAACCGCAAAACTTTGTCATTTCCGGAAATCCGGAATTACATCAGGGATTCATTTGTTTCCGTGGTAAGAGAACATTACCCGGAGACAGAAGTTATTGCAGGTGTGGCCACAGGTGGAATAGCCCAGGGAGTGCTGGTGGCGCAGGAGCTTAATCTGCCATTTGTGTACGTTCGCTCTGCAGCCAAAGGCCATGGCCTTCAGAATCTGGTGGAAGGTGTGCTTGAAAAAAACCAGAAGACAGTAGTTATTGAAGACCTTGTTTCTACCGGTGGCAGCAGCATAAAAGCTGTACATGCTTTACGCGATGCAGGTGCAGATATTCTGGGCATGAGTGCTATTTTCACCTATGGGTTTGCCGTAGCAGAAGATAACTTTAACACAGCCAATTGTAAACTCATTACGCTGGGCGATTATACTACATTGTCGCAAGTAGCAGCTGAGGAGGGAGTGATTACAGATGAAGAAATACCAGTCTTGACTCAATGGCGTGAAAATCCCGAATATTGGGGGAAATGACAATAGAAATTGCTGATTTCTGCTTTGTTGCATAATGAAAACTTCATCCGCATACCTGGTGGAAAACTTGAGCCATCAAACTAGCATTTTTCATAAAGATTTTTTTATTTAACAACACCAAAAAAATATCAACTTGAAGATAGAGAGCAAAATAGGAAAAGTAGAATATCCTGCAGATAAGGTATATGCATATCTTATTGACTTTAATAATTTTAAACATCTTATTCCATCAGACAAAGTAACTGATTTTGAAAGTACGGAAGATTCCTGTTCCTTTAGCGTTGCCGGTATAGGCAGAGCAAATATGAAAATCATTGAAAAAGCACCCAACAGCCTTGTGAAAATTCAGGGAAGTGCCATGGCCAATATGGGATTTACCCTCTGGATACAACTAAAGGAAGTGGCGGCGGATGATACCCGGGCAAAAATGACCATCAAATCAGACATGAACCCCATGCTGGCAACTATGGCTAAGGGACCATTGAAAAAATTTGCTGATATGCTGGTAGACCAGTTTGAAAAAATGAAATTTGAATAGTGTCTGTCTACAAAGTCCGACTACTGCTTGATGTCAAAACAGTCATTTACATTCGTAAACTCCTTGTTTTTCCATTTTCGCAAGCACCCATATGATTTACGGGATAAGCTTTGAATTCGAACTTTCTATACAAACACTCTGCTTTATGGACAGACATTAAATAGCCTATAACCAGTTCTTCTTTTTGAAGAACATGAGTGTGAGCCCGGATGAAATAAGCATTAGCAAAATGGCAAACGGATAACCCCAAAGCTGGTCCAGTTCCGGCATAAATCTGAAGTTCATACCATACATGCTGGCAATGAGGGTGGGAGGGAGAAAAATTACCGTTACCACCGTAAATATTTTGATGATCTTGTTTTGCTCAATGTCAATCAAACCAAGAAAGGTATTCTGAAGGTATTCAAGCCTGTCGAAATTAAAGCTTGTATGTTCCAGCAGGGAACTCACATCGTTCATCATTATCTTTACATCATCAAATTCTTCTTTTGGAAAAACGCGGCTTTTTAGAATAGAGGAGATAATTCGCTGTTTATCCACTATATTCTCGCGTATTAGCATGGTAATTTCCTGGTAACTGTTTATCCGAATCAGCATCTTTTCATCCAAATCCCTGTCTATGGCTAATTGCCGGCTTATATCGGATATTTCCCGGGCTATATTTTCAAGAAAATCAGCATCGAAATCAATTCTTACCTCAAATATGGTAATGAAGATGATAAAATTAGAAATGGCACCCTTTTTAGACATTTCCACCTTTCGGTGCATATCATCGAATGATTTTAGGTTTACATTTCTTTGTGTAATGATAAGATTGCTTTTTAAAATAAACGAAACTGGTTCGTTATGGTAGCCATGGTTGGTACGGATAAGAAAATTTGAATTGGCATTAATTTCTGTTTCCGATTCAAAATACCGGGAACTACTTTCAATTTCTTCGGCTTCCTGCCTTGTGAACAGCTCTGTGTCAAACTTCTCCTCTACTTTTTTTCTCTCCTCATAGGAGGCATGTATTAAATCCACCCATAGGAAATCCCATGCGTTAAGTTTGTCCAAAATCTCTATTTCTGTGGTAGTTTTAAGCGTTTCGTGCTCAAAGTAATGGCTTACGATCATAATTTGTAATTTTCCTCCAGGCGATAAAATACATTTGTTAAACAAAACAAATGCCTTTGGGTTTCATTTTTGAAAAAGCTATCGTGTATAAAAAATCTGTAATAGCATAAGTACGATAACTCCAAGCACGTAAAAATTAAAATGCATAAATACCTGCCGGTAGGTTCGTGCTGAAGAGGCAAAAAAAATGCACAGGGCAGAAACAATCATGGCTATAGTGATGATAACATTAAGGATAAACAAAAAAGGTATGGCGATAAGGCCAAAAAGGGAAAGAGCCAGCCCCAAAAGAGAAGCAGAAACAAGCCATACAAAAGTTATTCTTCGTAATCCGGGTGAGCTGAATTTTTGAGTGATTACCGGCAATTCTGTTCGCTCATAATCAGTGGAGTAGTAAATAGCCAAAAGCCAAAAATGGGGTATCTGTGCTATGAAGAAAAATAATCCTGCAATCCAGATGTCAGGTGCTGAAAGGTTTCCGCCGGCAGCAGTAAATCCTATAAAAGGAGGAATGGCACCGATAAATGCACCGGGTACGGCTGCCATTGCTGTAATTCTCTTCATGGGTGTGTAGATACCATTATACCATGCTATCGCCAGTAATCCCAGAACGGCAGGCAACCAGCCGGTATTCAGAAGCAAGACGCTTCCTGTCAATACAAAAATGAGAGAAAGAAGCAGGACAAACCTTACAGATACTTCACCGGAAGGAATGGGCCGGGAACGGGTACGTTCCATTTGTGCATCGGTTTCTCTGTCCTGGTAATGATTGAAAGCAGAAGAACCTGAAGATAAAAGATAAACTCCCGCACAAACGTACAGGAGTTCAATTGTAATGTATGGATCACCGAGCAAGTAACCGGTTAAAGCGGTTAGGGTAACCGGAAGAGAGATGGTTACTTTGCTCAGTGCAAATATATTTTTCAGATACTTCCTATATGCGTTAATCTTCAAGAGTTTTTAGATATTCAATAATAGCCTGCATCTGATCTTCAGGAATAAGGCCTTCATAACTTTGCATCAGACCCTTGTTATAACCTTTAACAATTTGTTCATTCGGCTCATAAATAGATCTAATAATGTAATCATCATCGGCAATCACTGTTTTTTCTTCGCCATCCTCAATTACAACCACTTCATGGTTATACACTCCTTTAAATGTTGGGCCTACCAGTTTGGATC
>JBEPYD010000024.1:0-21180 GCA_041641575.1 Bacteroidales bacterium | reverse complement strand
TACATTGTTAAAAAATCAAAGTAAAAGCTAAAATTATGAGGATTGTTAGAAAAGTTTGACTTTTTATTCCTGGCCAAGTAGTATTTTTAAGTATTTTGATTTTCATGGGGAAATATTTTATATAGCTGGCTTTGTTTTGGAAAGCAGTGCATTGGTTAATTGATTTTTTATTTTAAGAAGTACTTTCATTGTTTTTTCGCGTAAGCGGTTCAGTTTTAATTTTTCGAATAATTTCTTACCCAGAAAGTAACGTAATATTAAAAGCGTAAAACTAAGGGTAATCATTATATTAAAATTTAAAGTTATAAGTAATGGCAGGTATTATTCCGAACAAATAGGTGGCTTCGGCATAAGTTGAACCTGGATTTTCATTATCTTCAATAAAATTAATGGTAAAAGCATTTTTTCTGTTGTATACATTATAAACTGACAAATTCCATTCACTTTCCCAACGTTTATTAGGCTTGTCTTTACCATATAATGTTACTGACAAATCCAGTCTGTGATAATCCGGCATCCGAAAGTTATTTCTATCAGTATATACCGGAGCTATTGTATTTCCGTATTCCATTCGGCCGGTGGGGAATGTAACAGGATTTCCTGTAGAATATACCCAGGTAGTACCAATGCTTATCCGCCTCGATATGTCGTAATTCAGAACTACTGAAACATCATGTGTTTTATCATAAGGGCTCAGAAAAGCCTCTCCATCATTTATTTCCGGGATGGTACGCTCTGACCGGGCAAGTGTATATCCAACCCAACCGGAAACTTTTTTGCCATTTAGCGATACAAGCGTTTCAACCCCATAGGCATGTCCTTCGCCTACCCGCACTTCTCCTTCAATTCTTGGATTTAAAAGCCAGCTGGCGAAATCTTTAAAATCAATGGCATTGTAAAACTTTTTGTAATACACCTCCACGGAAGTTTCTATTTGGTTATCAAAAAAGTTCCGGAAGTAACCCATGGCCCCCTGATCAGCAATTTGAGGTTTTATATTTGGGCTGCTGGGGAACCAGATTTCCATGGGCGTGCCTGAGGTTGAGTTTGAGGCAAGATGCACATACTGACGGGTGCGGGAGTAACTTGCTTTTACCGATGAAAATGAATTCAATTCATACACCAGTCCCATTCGCGGTTCTAAGCCACCATAGGTATGAAAAATATCACCTTTTTTATATACCACTGAATCAAGAGCTTCGTAATTCTCATCAAAATTATAAATGGTAGCCTCTCCCATATTTTGAAAAAGTGAGTATCGCAGGCCATACCTTAGTGTAAATTCAGGTGAAATCTTGTGTTCGTTTGATAAGTATGCACCGTATTCGATCGCTTTACTTCCGGGAAGCCGGAAATTTGTAAATGCACTTTCTTCACCCACACCACGTGCATGTCCTGGATTAAAATCATGGAGAATTGAAGAAATGCCATATTTTAAATTTATGGAAGTACTTACGTAATGGTTGAAATCCACTTTTGCTGAATGGTTCAGCATATTAGAAGTCCACAGAAAGGAATTTGCATCTCCGCTGGGTGTGCCAATTTCATAATCGTAGCGGCTTCGGATTACCGATACATTCATGAAAATTTTATTTGTTACCAGGTGATTCCAGCGCATGGTAAGGGTTTGATTTCCATAACCAAAATTGAAGAAATTGCTGCCAAAAACATCTCTTCCCAGGTAACCGGAGAGAAACAGACGGTTTTTTTCATTAAACCTGTGGTTTATTTTTAAATTTAAATCGTAAAAATACAACTGGTTATCCCTGATATCTTCATTATTGGCGAGCGGCAGGAAAATATCTGCATAGAATCTTCTCCCAGCTATCATATAGCTTGTTTGATCCTTTATTATCGGGCCTTCAAGGGTTAGCCTGCTGCTTATATTTCCAATGCCTCCGGTGGCAGAGAATTGTTTTGAGTTGCCATCTTTCATCCGCACATCAAGCAATGAAGACAATCTTCCCCCGCTGCTGGCAGGAATGTCTCCTTTGTACAATTTCACATCTTTAATAGCATCATTATTGAATACAGAAAAGAATCCAAGTAAATGACTGGCATTATACACAGGTGCTTCATCTAACAGAATTAGATTTTGATCGCGTCCGCCACCTCTGACGCTAAAACCCGAAGCGCCCTCACTTGTAGTTTGTACACCAGGCAATAACTGTATGGCTTTTATTACGTCTACTTCTCCCATAAAGGCAGGTATTTTTCTTATTTCTTTTATCTGAAGCTTTTTTACCCCCATTTCAGGTCGTATTACATTTGCATTCGGGGCTTCTGCCTTAACTTCCACCTCTTCTAATTGCTCGGTAGATGCCGATAATTCCACGTTAAGCGTAATATTTTGGTCCAGATCAACCTCTTTAACCAAGGTATTATAGCCAATATAAGAATACTGCAGGGAATATTCTCCAGGAGGCAAACTGATGGAATAGAAGCCATAAAAATTTGTAACGACGCCGGTTTTGAGTTCCTGAACCAAAATTGTAGCCCCTAATAATTCTTCGCCATTTTCTGCATCCCGCACATGCCCACTCACCACAAAACCAGGCTTTTCTTCTTCTGCAATGATGGGTTCGCTAAAAAAGACATTTGACGCTATGAATAAAGATACAGAAATCCAAAAAGCAAATCTTTTGCGATTCGAAATATAATTTGTCGAAGTTATCATTTGAGACTGATTAGGGTAAATACAATTCTTTTGAAAGTTTCTCTCTTTTCATATACCGTGCCATTAAAGATGAGTATGTCTTCTTTTTTGACCGATGTGGTTTTTGTTTTGATAAGCGTAAGAGTGCCACATCCATATACACGGATATTATTATTGGTTATAATAATGTATATCTGCAATGCTTCTGTTTAATAATCATACACTTTATATCCGGTTTCGTACAATTTTTGGAAATAAGAACTACAACCAAACATCATTTTTATTATTTTTGTATACGATAAGGGATTTTGAGGACGTTCATATTATTAGGCTTGTATAAACTTTTATGAACCTTTTTCAAAAAGGAGCGTAATAATAATAAATAAGAAACTTTAACTAAAAATGAGAATTGCTGTCGATTTTGATGGTACGGTTGTAGAACACAGATACCCTGAAATTGGAAAAGAAAAAATGTTTGCTTTGCAAACATTACGCGAACTTCAAAAACAGGGACATCATTTGATTTTATGGACGTACCGCTCAGGAAAAGAACTGGAGGAAGCAGTAGAATATTGCCGGGAAAATGGTGTGATATTTTATGCTGTTAATAAGAATTACCCGGAAGAGGTTTTTGATGAGACCCTTATGAGCCGAAAAATTGATGCAGATATTTATATTGACGACCGAAATATTGGCGGATTTCTTGGATGGAGCAAAATATGGCAGATATTAAATCCAAATGCAGAACAAACTGATAACTATGAGGATGAAGCAAGGCAGAACAGTTCTATTGGGTCACGTTTAAAGAACATGTTTAAATGATATTCAAAAGAAAAAAAATACTCTATAGCCACATTATAAATTTTGTAATGTGGTTTTTTATTGCCGGATTAATTGTTGCAGGATGTTCAACTGAAAAGAAGAAAAAAGGTACAGCCACAAAGAAGGAATCACGTGGAATTATAATATCATCTCCTCTGCAGATTTTAGCCCCGCAAAACGGAAAGCGCTTTCCAAGAGGTGAAACACTGAAATTGTCATTTTCTGCCCGTACCGATACCCTTGCCATAGATTCGGTTTGGATTTATCTTAACAATAATTACCTGCACAAAGTTGCAAATGCTGATACAAGCATGGTAATCTCTCTCCAGGATGTTCCTTTAGGAGAAAATAATTTTAAACTCAGATCCTACATCAAAGATAAATTTTATGATCAGGTAGTATCTATTGTAATAGTTTCTGATGTTACTCCCGTAAATTATGGGTATAAAATTATCAATACATTTCCGCATGGTACAGATGTATACACACAGGGGCTTGTATATGAAGATGGCTTTTTATATGAAAGTGGCGGACAATACGGCAAATCTTCCCTGCGTAAAATAGTTCCGCACAATGGTGAATTAATAAAAGTGTTAAAGCTTGAAGATGAATTTTTCGCTGAAGGAGTCGCCGTGGTAGGCGACCGGCTTATTCAGCTTACGTGGCGCGAACAAACTGCTTTTGTGTACGACAAAGAAAATTTCACCTTAATTAATCGATTGAATTTTCCTATACAGGAAGGATGGGGGCTTGCCTACAACGGTGAGAAGCTTGTAATGAGCGATGGTTCACCAACCTTGTATTTTCTCGATACTGAATATTTTACCGAAGAACGCCGCCTCTCAGTTTACACAGATGCAGGTGCTGTAAACAGGCTGAATGAACTGGAATATTACCAGGGATACATTTTTGCCAATGTTTACGGACAGGATTACATTGTTATTATTGATCAGACGGATGGCAGCGTAGTTGGAAAAGTTGATTTTACAGGACTTTTAAAGGATGAGGATAAGCATTCCTCTATTGACGTATTAAATGGGATTGCAATAAACCCTGAAAACAATCATCTGTTTATTACAGGAAAATACTGGCCAAAATTGTTCGAGATTGAATTAATTGGGTTTGATTTTGAGTAAGAGTAATCCCATTGAAGATATTTAGTATATAATCTGCCCACCTTTACAGCTCTTCCAGTTTCTTTAATTGTTTTGATGGTACTTTAACTGAAAAAGAAATTCCATCTTTCATAAGTTCGCATGTAGCTGTTTTACGATCAACCTTACTGATGTATGACAAGTTTACAATGGCAGAACGGCTCACCCTGAAAAAATGGCTTTGAGGAAGAATTTTTTCCAGTTTCCCCAAATTTAAAGTTACAAAATGTCTTTTATCCCGCACGTCATGTATGGAGGTATAGTTGCCTTCCGCCTTACAAAGTATTATATCCTCCGGGTTTAGTAGAACATAGCCAGTACCGGTGTTAAATTTTATTTTTTTTGAGCCACTGTTGATATGGTAAAGCAGGTCGTCCAGTTTTTTCTCAAGTGAAATTTTGCCTTTGTTTAGCACATACCTTTTAATGGTTTCTGATAACTCATCGGGATCAATAGGTTTTAGAAGGAAATCAAAAGCAGCATGTTTTATGGCTTTTATTGCATAATCTTCGTGTGCAGTAGTGAAAATTATATCGCAGCAATTTCTCTCATCCTGCTGCTTCAACTCCCTTACTATGTCGAAACCACCTTTTCCTGGCATCTCAATATCAAGAAAAAGCAAATCAGGAGAATGTAATTGTATTGCTTTTATTGCTTCAGTAAAGTTCCCGGCTGTGGCAACTATTTCAATATTGTTGTGGTCTTCCAATAAATATTGCAGAGCAACAAGCGCATTTGGTTCATCATCTACAAGAATAGCTTTATATATCATCGTTTGTGGTGCACGTTACTATGAATCAGGAATTTAAAATTGTCTAACGGCTAAAATAATAAATTTTTGCAGATAATAATTAAAATCTGCAATTTCTTATTATTCTTTTATAATTCAGTTTAACAGGAAATAAAGATTTAAAATCAGAATATATTTTGAATTAAATATAAGTTTAATAAGATTATAATTTATAGTTTCGGGAAAATTTTACAAAATGCTTTGTATCGATAACCGAAATACCAATCCCTATTTTAACCTTGCAGCAGAAGAATACGTGCTTAAGCATAAAAAAGATGATTGTTTCATGCTTTGGAGAAATGAGAATACTATTGTTGTAGGGAAGCATCAGAATACCCTTTCTGAGATTAACCTTAATTATGTTGAGGAAAAGAAAATAAATGTCGTAAGAAGGCTCTCTGGTGGCGGTGCGGTGTTTCATGACCTGGGAAACATTAATTTTACTTTTATTGTAAATGGCGAAGACGGCAACCTGGTTGATTTTAGAAAATTTACCAAACCTGTGCTGGATGTTCTGGCAGGTATGGGAATTGAAGCCCGTTTTGAAGGAAGAAATGACCTTACCATAGAAGGTAAGAAATTTTCAGGTAACGCCGAACATGTGTTTAAAAAACGGGTTCTTCACCATGGCACCATTCTTTTCTCCTCTGTAATGACTGATCTTTCGAAAGCGCTGAGGGTTAACCCTTTAAAATTTAAGGATAAAGCTGTAAAATCAATTCGCAGCAGGGTAACAAATATTGGTGAACATTTAAAGGAAGCTATGTCAGTAGATGAGTTTCAAAGCCGGGTGATGGCGCATGTAACTAACCTGTATGATGAAAGTCGCTCTTATGATTTCTCTGAACAGGATATTATTGAAATAAACAAGCTTGTAAAAGAACGTTATGGAACCTGGGAGTGGAATTATGGTTATTCTCCGAAATATAACTTTGAAAAGCTGATTAAGACAGCGGGGGGACACCTTGAATTTCACCTGGAAGTAGAAAGGGGTGTCATAAAGAAGGCTAGAATTTTCGGTGATTATTTCAATAAGCGGGAGACTTCTGAAATTGAGGAAATGCTTACAGGTATGCAGCACGATATTAGTGTGGCCAGGGAGAAATTTAAAGATGTGAAAATAAATGAGTATTTTCACCAGGTTACCCGTGAGGAATTTATTTCCGGATTATTTTAATTGCATAATAAATATCAAAAACTATGGCAGAAAAATTTAAAGCCGCTATAATAGGAGCGGGCAATATTGGCTTATCTATTGCCCGGGGCCTGGTAAATTCAAAAGTATCAGAGGTGGATAAAGTGACCGTTTCACGCCGGCGCCTGCATATGATTGAAGAGGTTGAGAAAGAAGGCATCAGTATAACTGATAATAATATTGAGTGTATTGATGATGCAAAATTGGTAATAGTGGCGGTAAAACCCGTGCAGGCTGAAAAAGTATATCGTGAAATTGCTGCCAGCTTAAATCCGCAAAAGCACATTGTAGTATCCATTATTACAGGGGTGTTTACTGCCGATATCCAACAATGGATTGACCCTAAGGTTCCCCTGTTTATGGCAATGCCCAACACAGCCATTGCCCTGGGGCATAGTATGACGTGTGTATCCAGTAAGAATGCCGGACATGAGCATGAACAGTTTGTTCTTGACATATTTAACAAAATGGGAACAGCAGTTTTGATAAATGAAGAATTGATGAACTCGGCCACTGTGCTTGCTGCCTGTGGTATTGCCTTTGCCCTGCGGTTTATGCGTGCGGCTGCACAAGGCGGAATTGAAATTGGTTTTGGATCAGAGATGAGTACCCTCATTGCTGCTCAAACACTGAAAGGCGCTTCCGAGTTGATCCTCACCAGCGGACATCATCCGGAAAGAGAGATTGACAAAGTGACCACACCACAGGGGATAACCATTTCCGGCTTAAATGAAATGGAACATAATGGGTTTAGCAGTGCACTTATTAAAGGGTTAATGGCTTCTTATAATAAGATTTCAAAGATAAAATAAGCATCGAGTAAAGAGATTCTATATTTCGATAAGGGTACATTACAAAAATCCTTTTTAAAATAAAAAAACCTGCCATTTGAGCAGGTTTTCTATTCCAATATCATGCATGTGTTTGCTATTCTTCTTCAGCTTCCTCTTCTGGTTTAGGATTGAATCCATAGGCTATTCCTTCCATTTCATAACCTGGTATTTCACCATATCCTCCTTTGGCTTCAGCGTTTGTGAGTAAAACTATGTTGGCTCCCATTGCGGCAGCCTTTTTCTGTAACCTGATAGAGGCGCTCTTACGTGCGGCCTTTTTGCTGCGGCTGCTGGATGCAGCTGATGAAGCAACTTTACCATATTCATATAAGCCATCAATAACATCTTTATCTTCAGTTACCAGCACAGCCTCCCACTGGTTCTCATCAAGCATCATGAGTACGGGTTTGTTAAATTGTTCTACTCTTCCGGAATTGTAGTCAATACGTTCCACTTGTTTTCTGTCAATGGTATAAACCTCTTCATCTGCCGGAAAACGGTAATAGATGGTAGATTGGCTCACCTGGTTAACATTGGCAATAATTTTTTTACCTCCAAGGCGTACAATGGTATCGAGCGGAGTGGATGAAGTTACTTGTGCCTGAGTATATAATGTGGTGGAAAGAAATAAAAATAGAACGAATAGTTTTTTCATTTTACTGTTTTTTATAGATTCAAATAAGGCATATATGAGCAGTGCAAAAATATTCATAATAATACCAAATTCAAAAAGCATGCCGCGAATATCATTTCTTATGCGCGGAAGTTATCCGAGGTTTCCACGCGACATAAAGTAAAACCCAATGGCACCCTGCAGGAATAGTAATGTAAATGCCTCAAAATGACCTGACTGCAAAGCTCCTATAATTTGAAATACAGATATTATAAAAATAGCCAAACCTGAAACTACAGTAAAACTTGCTTTGCGCATAAATCCGCCGATAATGAGCAAAAACCCAAATATAAACAATAAAGCTGCAAGAATAAACGGAATACTGTTGAAATTAAATTCCAGAAGATTATTTATATATCTGGCAATAATAAAAAGCACCAGCGCAATACGTAAAAGCCATTTGGCAAGAGGGACTAATGATTTTACAGGTTTCATCTTTCTTGTTTTTTGTTTATAATAATGTTTAAAGTTTTACAGGAGAATCTGCATACTATTAAATCTTTTTCTATAATCTTAGTCATGCAATGGCTATTTGATGTTATTTTTGTTTACAAATTTTTTGCTACATGAAAAGAAAAATTATATCCATTTACGTGTGGTTATTTATTTGGGTTACTGCTCCGGCACTTTATTTAACAGCTTTTTTGATATGGCTTTCTACTGTATTGTTCGATAAACGATTACGTTTGCTTCACCAGTTTGGTTGTTTTTGGGCCGGATTATATTTTGATGTCAATCCTCTTTGGAAAATAAAAATATCAGGCAAGGAGAATATTCCCCGCAATCATGCATGCATTATGGTGGCAAATCACCAGTCTATGGTTGATATTCTCGTGCTTTATAAGCTTTTTGTACATTTTAAATGGGTTTCAAAAAAAGAAGTTTTCAGGGTTCCTTTTTTTGGATGGAATATGGAGCTTAACCGCTACATCAAACTCGACAGGGGCAGCCGGCGCAGCATTGCTAAAATGATAAAAGAAGCGCATGAAAATTTGGGTATTGGTAATCCGGTAATGATTTTCCCGGAAGGAACGCGTTCAGTAGATGGTGTAATAAAAAAATTTAAAGAAGGCGCTTTTGTTTTGGCACTTAAATCGTCGGTTCCCATTGTTCCTATTGTAATTTTAGGTACTGCAGGTGTCATAGGAAAAAGTCCGCTTTTTTTCAATCCTAACCGCCAAATGCAGATGCATATACTACCTGTGATTGATCCTGAAAAATATAAAGATAAAGATCCTGCTGAGCTAACTGCCATGGTACAAAGTTTAATGGAAAACGAGTTGCTAAAGATGAAAACGGTACAGCCCATAAAGCAATCTGCAAAACCAATACATGAATAATTCACCAGGTGTTAATGGTATTGAAAATGAAGCTAATAATATTGTGTTGCTATCTTTAGATAGACAAACATTTAATAAAATATATATCTATAAGAATGCAGATTAATTTGATACATGAGCTGCAAAGACACTTTCCCGATGCGGGAAGCAGAATATTACGCAAGAGTGGATACTTTAAAGACCAATATGGCATCATGGATCGTTATTTAAGGGAAGCAGAGAATTGGAAACCTCACCTGGAGAATTGCCGAAGATTTATCAAAGATCAGCTTAAAAATATAAATGCGCCAATAGTGGTATTAGGCAGTGGATGGCTGCTTGATTTTCCAGAGAATTTGCTGACCAAAATCCATAAACCTGTTTATTTGCTTGATATTAATCATCCTCCGCAAATAAAAAAGAAATTTAGCAGGCATGAAAATATTCATTTTATAACCGGCGATATTACCGGGGGCATGATTGCTTTTGCCTATGCTCAAAACAAACAGTGCAAGGGTGATGAACTAACTGAAAGATTGCTGCATTTTCATCCTCCGGCTTTTTATATAAATTCGGCAGTTGTAATCTCTCTTAATATTTTAAGTCAGCTCGATGCGCTCTTGTGCGAGTTTTTGAAACGGAAAGGAAAATTAAATGATGTACAATGCAGCTTGGTGAGGGATCATATTCAAAAAAGCCACCTTCAACTACTGCAGATGAACCGGCATATTTTAATTACTGATTTTGAAGAATATAGTTATACCGACACCGATAACAAAGCAAAGACAAACCTGATTGATGCTTCCTTTCTTCATCCTTCCAAAGAGGAATGGTGGTGGAATTTTGACCATAGCGGGTATTATAAACACGGGAAAAAAACAGATATGAAAGTTGCAGCATTCAGTCAATTGAAAAAGAGAGTGGAGTAAATTGCATGTATTCTTTTCTGCGACTTTTGTTCTAACAATAAACTTTCTATTTTTGTCTCATTATTTAAATATATAGAAAAGGCATCTTATGGAAAATTCAAAAATTCTGGAAATTGCAAAAGATATCCAATGGGTGGGTGTGTTGGATAAGGATATTGTTACTTTTGACATTGTGATGGAAACCACCTATGGCACCACTTATAATTCTTACTTTATAGATGCTCAGGAAAAAGCAGTAGTGGAAACTACCAAGGAAACATTCTGGGAGCCATATTTAAATAAGCTGAAAAAGGTTACAGATCCTGCAGAGATAAAATATATTATACTAAATCATACAGAACCGGATCATTCAGGAAATGTAAAAAATTTGTTGCAAATAGCTCCTGAGGCAACCGTTGTAGGCAGTGGTCAGGCACTCAACTATCTGAAAGAGATGACCGGAATAGAATTTAAGGGCCTGAAGGTGAAGGATGGGGATACACTGGATTTGGGAAACAAGACCTTAAGGTTTATCGGAGCCCCTAACCTGCACTGGCCAGATTCTATTTACACTTATGTAGAGGAGGATAAAGTGCTTTTTACCTGCGACAGCTTTGGCGCTCATTATTGTAATTCTGAAATGTACGATGATTTGTGCGGGAATTATGATGATGCCTTTAATTATTATTTTGATGTTATTTTAAAACCCTTTAGTAAATTTATGCTAAAGGCCATTGATAAAATCCAACCTCTGGATATTAAAACAATTTGTCCCGGACATGGACCAATTTTGCGTTCCACCTGGCAGGAAAAAGTAGCGCGTAGTAAAGAAATGGCTACGCAATATCTTTCCAAAGTGAATAAACACCGTGCCAATGTATTAATTACCTATGTTTCTGCTTATGGTTATACCCGCGAAATGGCTGAAATGATAGCCAATGGTGTGAGAAGCACATGTGAATGCGATGTTAATGTATTTGACCTGGAAAACAAACAGCCAGGTGAAATAGAAGAAAATTTGGTACTGGCTGATGCTTTGCTTGTGGGCTCACCCACCATTAATCAGAATACATTACTACCTGTATATAAGTTATTCGCTGTAATTAATCCTATCCGTGATAAGGGCAAAATAGCCGGGGCTTTTGGCTCATACGGATGGAGCGGAGAGGCTGTGAAATTAATTGATTCGCATTTAGATAACCTGAAATTAAATGTGGTTACGGAAGGAATATCATTAAAGTTTTATCCGAATAATGATAAGGCAAAAGACCTGGTTTCTTTTGGAAAGAAATTCGGAGAAAAGGTTCTGGAAAGCAGAAAAAGTTAAAATTAATTTTATTCGTAAACTTTTTCACTGATGTTAACTCATTACAGAAGTTTGAGATTCATTGTTGATTATTCATTGTAAAGCATTGACATGTAGGTGGTTGAGAATAAATTCTGATGGCTGCTATGTTCTTTGTCTTTATTCATAATGGATAATAATAAAAAATTAACGCAATAATAACATTTATCTCACTTGGTTATTAATAATTTTTCGCTACTTTTATCATCGAATGTAGTTTAATGTTAGCCGTAAGTGTAATGAATAAAGTAGCTGAACAAGCCGTTAATAGACGTTTGCGCAAAATTGAGGATGAGGTTTGGAAAACCATTCCATACGCTGATAAGCATTACGAGGTCAGCAATTATGGAAGGATAAAAAGTTTCTGTTATGATAAGGAAAACGGAAAAATAGTCAAACCCGGATCAATCAAAGGTTTCCAGAACGTTAGTTTTCGTTCTAACGGCCAAAAGAAAACATTTTTAGTGCACAAAATTACCGCCGAATGTTTTGTTGACAAAGAACAAGGGAATGAAGATACTGTTATACACCTTGACTGGAATAAACAAAATAACCATTTTAGCAATCTCAAGTGGGTTACACGTGAGCATAGCTATAAAAGGATGATGGAAAGGCTTCGCCAGATTAATAAAAATTCCACCAAGAAAATAATAAGGAATTCAAAGCTTAAAAAAGAAGATGTTGCTATGGTAAAAGCCATGCTTGGAAAAGGTGTGCGACAGAATGTCATTGCCAAACTTTTTTGCATTAGCGAGATGCAGGTAACACGTATTAAAAGAGGCGAAAACTGGGCGGAGATAAAACCACTTGAAAAGATATAAAAGTTTCTTCCTTAAAATTAAATGATTCCTAATTTTTTTGCACGTTGTTCCCATTTTTGACGCGCCTGCTTCTGCATGTCTTCTACATTATCGGTTTCGTCCATAATCTCCAGACCAATAAGCGTTTCCACCAAATCCTCCATGGTTACAAGTCCTAAAGTTTCTCCATACTCTCCAACCACAAGAAAGATCTGGGTTTTGAGTTCTATAAATTTGTAAAATAATTTTTGCAATGGAAGGGAATCTATTACCAGGGGTAAAGGACGCTTAAGTTCTTTCAGTGGCAGATTCTCATTCTCGTTTATGATAGATTCCAAAATGTCATCTTTCATAACATATCCATTGGTATGGTCAATAGTGCCGTCAAAAATTGGAATTCTTGAAAGACGCATGTTTTCATTCTCTTCGTAAAATTTTTTTATGGATACATTTTCCTCCTCGCAAAGCATTACAGTACGTGGTGTCATAATACTGCGAACCGTTATAAGCGAAAATTTCATCAGATTGCGTAAAATCCGTGATTCTTCATCTTTAAATATACCCTCACTGATTCCTATTTCAGTTATGGCCTGAAATTCTGCCCTGCTCAACACACTGTGCGATTTGTCTTTTTTAAGCAAATTCGTAATTTTTTGGCTCAGAATAATTATCGGGTATACGGGGGAATAGATCATTATCTTTAACGCCTTAGCGGTAAACGGAGCCAACTGTTTCCAGTAATTTGCCCCGAGCGTTTTTGGAATTATTTCTGAAAGTATTAGAATAAGTAACGTTAATACTGCAGATATTAAGGAAAGATATTTCTCACCCCATATGCGTTGTGCCTGCGCACCTACTCCTGCAGCTCCAATAGTGTGCGCAAAAGTATTTATGGTAAGAATGGCTGCCAGTGGCAAATCAATATTCTCTTTATATTTTTTAAGTTCTTTGGCATAACTTTTTTGCTGGTTTAGACGCATTTCGATGAACGAGGGCGTAATACTCAAGAGGCTAGCTTCCAGTATAGAGCATAAAAATGAAAAACCAAGTGCTACCAGCAGATAAATTATTAAAGCTGTCATTAAGAATAGGTTTGTTTTATCTACGAAAATATATATAAATTATGTCATATCCATTTATCCGTGTCAATTTCCTATGCCTATTACGTAAAAATGCCGGCTTTTTGAGGCCGGCATTTTGTAAAGAATGATTATTCATTTATATTTTCATATCTTTTGTCAGATAAACTGCTTCTCTTTTATCCATGGCATATTGACCCAGAATTGCAGCAACAGTGCCGTAATAAGCCTGTTCAAGTACTTCAGGAATTTGTTTGTTTTCGCGGATTGAGTTTACAAACGCTTCAAGTTCAAGTGTGGTTGCATTAGGAACAGGGTATTCATCCACCAGCATTTCACCTTCTAAATCATTTCCTGATTTTACTATCCAGCTGGCCCCACCTATTGGAATGGTTTCAAATACACTTTTTTCCAGATCAGTAATTAATTGTTTAATGCCTGGTGCAGGAGGCGGGTTTTGAAGATAAAATAATCCCTTTTCAAGCTCCATGGTTGCTTTTGGACCCATTACCTGCTCCTCCAATCCATAATGCCAGTTGGTTAATCCTGCATTAAAGGCAAAGTTTACACCATTTGGATACTGGTAAATTACATTTACATTATCGTAAGTTGTGCGGCCATCTTTGTAATAATTGATGGAACCACTTCCTACCACATATTCAGGTATATTACCAATAAACCAATTTGAAACTTGCGTTATGTGGCAGGCAAGCTCTGACATCAGGCCATGGCATTGATCAGCATGCATACGCCAGTTAAGCTGTTTTTCCAAATTTGCAGGAATATTAGCTTTACGCCAGCTGGAATTTATGTACCAGTTTGACCGTATGTGTGTAATTTCTCCGAATTCCCTATTCTGAACTTTCTCAAGCCCCTTCAGATATTTTAGGTCAAACATTCGCTGATGACCTATCTGAAGGTTCTTCCCGGTTGCCCGGTGGGCTTCTACCATCAGTTTGGCATTTTCCACTGTATTGGCGAGGGCTTTTTCGCACAAAACATGTTTACCGGCCTCTAATGCAGCAACGGTTATTTCCTTATGGTTATAAATGGGGGTGGAAACAATTACGCCATCGATTTCTTTCTGTTCCAAAAGTTTCTGGTAACTCGTATACCCCCTGGCTTTGTTTTCTGTAAGGGCCAAAGCCTTGTCTAAATGTGGCTGGTAGATATCTGCCAGTGCTACAATATTTACTCCGGGTACCAATTGAAGGTGTTGTAGCAACTTACTACCACGGCTCCCGGTTCCAATAATACCGATATTAACTTTATCTGCTGATGACAGGTTTGATTTTTGAGGTGACTGCGCCAGTATATTTACCCAGGGTATGGCCGATGCTATTGTTGATGCTCCGGCTGCTATACCCACATTTCTTATAAATTCCCTTCTTGTTTTAAAATGTTTCATCAATTCAAAATTTCTCCTTTATAGAACGCATAGAGCCATGTATAATTGTTACAGCAGGCTATAATTCTCTCACCCAAATGTTACGGAAACTAACTGGATTACCATGATCCTGCAATGAAATTGGCGCTTTTTCTGCATGCTTTTTATATGAGGGTTCTCCCCGGAAAACCGTTGTTCCTTCAATCTCAACATGGTTTTGTATCAGTACACCGTTATGAAATACAGTTACATAAGCAGGTGCGAGCAAATCTCCGTTGAGTTCAAACCTCGGTGCCCAGAAAATGATATCATAACTTTGCCATTCTCCTGGTTTACGACTTGCATTTACCAGTGGGCTGTGTTGTTTATAAACCGAACCAGCCTGTCCGTTGGCGTAAGTGCGATTATTGTAGCTATCAAGAATTTGTACTTCGTACTTATTCATTATAAAAACACCGCTATTTCCTCTTCCCTGTCCATTGCCATTTACCTGCTCAGGGCTGCGCCATTCAATATGCAACTGAATATCACCAAACCCCTCTTTTGTTTGAATGGAACCGGTTTTGGGCTTTACAGTGAAATAACCATCTTTTACCACCCAGGGTGCAGAAGAGCCATCAGGAGATTCCCATTGAGATAAATCTTTTCCACCAAAAAGGACAATGGCATCTGAGGGGGGGGGCTGATCTGTACCGGGATTTACAATTTTTGGTTCCGGATCCCATACTTCGGTGAGTTTAGGATCCTGATCTTCTGATTGGGCATAAAGCAAAGAAGAAAGCCCTGTAAAAAAAATAGCGAAAAGAAGTTTTGTATACATCTTAATTGAATTGATTATGTTTTCTTGTAAAGTTATAATTCTCTTACCCAAATGTTTCTGTAACTAACAGCATTGCCATGATCCTGCAGGTACAAAGGCTGTTTTAAAGGGTGTGCAGTGTATTCAGGATATCCAACATGTTTAATAGTGCCTTGAATTTCAGTATTATATTGAACCAGTACACCATTATGCACCACGGTTACATAAGCCGGTTTAAGCACGTTGCCATGAACATCAAAGCGGGGTGCTGTAAAAAAGATGTCGTAATACTGCCATTCACCTGGTGGGCGTGAAGCATTAACCAATGGCACATGCTGTTTATAGATCGATGCCGCCTGACCATTTATATAGGTAGGATTATCGTATGAATCCAGTACCTGTACCTCATATCTTCCCTGTATAATTATCCCGCTGTTTCCCCTGCGCTGTCCTGAACTGTCAATCTCAGCAGGTGAACGCCATTCTACATGCAGCTGCATATCGCCAAATTCTTTTTTTGTTCGTATTGATGTGGGAGATATCTTTTTTTCCATGGAGGGGGTGATGGTTACAATACCATCTTTTACTGTCCATTCTGTATTATACCCTACAATCCACTCATCCAGGTTTTCACCGTTAAAAAGAATGATGGCATCTGAAGGAGGTGCATAGTTATTCTGACCCGGTGTAACTTTTGGGGGTATTGGTTGCCATACTTCTGTGTCCTCCGGTTTCATGTCTGTTTGTGAAAACAATCCATGGCTTATGAAAAGTAGTATGAAAAGCTTAAAAAATATTTTCTGATTCACGATTTAATTATTTTGGGTTAAACATAAGGTAATTTCCAGGGTGCACGGTATTCTGGTTTAATCATGGCAGTAGCCTTTGGATTGCCGGTAAATATGTTTTTTTCGGCATCATATTTTAATGAAGAACCTGTGCGCCAGGAAAGGTTTGCGATATGTGCATAAAGTGCTGCCAACCACCCCTGCTCAATAGTACAGTTTGGCGTTTCTCTTGTTTTAATGCAGGAAATGAAATTTTCAACGTGTTCCTGATGGGCCTCCCCGGTTGATTTTATGTAAGGAACCTCATCCATTTTCCAGTCGTTTTCGTCCCACTCCGGAAATACCTGCCATCCATCACGGTTTACCACCAATGTGCCATTATTTCCCGAAAAAGCCAAACCATATAACTTATCATAAGGGCCATGCTGGGTTCCGGCAGTATGTTCCCAGGTAAGGGCAAAATCATCCATTTTATATATTACAGAGAGGGTATCGGGTGTTTCATGTGCAAATTCCGGATGTGAGAATAAACCTCCATAAGCAGTAACTTCGGCAGGCGGGGTTTTTATGTCCTTGGCCCATAGTGCCATGTCAATCAGGTGCACACCCCAGTCAGTCATCAGTCCTCCACCGTAATCCCAAAACATTCGCCAGCTTCCATGAAACCTGCTTGCATTAAATGTGCGCTCAGGTGCAGGCCCCAACCAGAAATTAAAATCGACACCTTCAGGAACTGGAGAATCAGGAACTTTGGCCCGTCCCACACCGTATCCAAAATTGCCCCATATCTTTATTCTTCTTAGTTTACCCAGTTTTCCTGATTTTATAAAGGACATTACATCCTGCCAGTGCTGTCCACTGTTTTGTTGCTGGCCAACTTGTACAACCTGTTTGTTGTATTTGTGTGCCGCATCACGCATAATGTTGCATTCTTCAATAGAATTGGCAATGGGTTTTTCAACATAAATATCTTTGCCTGCTTGCAAAGCATTAACAAATGGTATGGTATGCCAGTGATCAGGAGTGCCAATAATTACTGCATCAATATCTTTATTTTCAAGAAACTTTCTGAAATCAGCGTATCCTTTGGGCTTTTTTCCCTGGATATTTTCCACTTCAGTTGTTTTTTCGGCAAGTATATTTGCATCAACATCGCATAATGCAACACATTCTACATTTTTAACATTCAAATGCTTCTTAAGGATGTTGAATCCATGGTTTCTGCAACCGATTAGTCCTACATTAATACGCTCGTTAGCACCTAAAATATCTGAAAAGAATTGTGTTGATATAGTAGGTGTTAAGCCAATTCCGGCAGCTGCCAGCCCGGAATTTTTAATAAAGCCTCTGCGTGTATTAGTCATTTTCAAGATGTTTTAGTTAGTTGAGGGTTTCGTAGTTATAAATAGTGGTCAAAACTTAAGATTTTTAAGGTTTTGATAACTTGTTTTTATGCACTCAATTTGCGTTTCAGCCTCTTCAGCCTCCTGCTCAACAATGTAATATTTTACCCCGGCCTGATCTGCCTTTTGGAAAATTTCCACAAAATCAATTATTCCTTCTCCTACGCAGGTTCGTTCTCTTTCCTGGGTATTATCCATGTCTTTTACATGAAATAATTCATACCTTCCAGGGTATTTTTCAAAATATGTCGTGGGTTTATATCCTGCTTTTATAATCCAGTAGAGGTCAAGCTCCACTGTCACCCATTCAGGTTTTGTGTTTTCAAGGATTACATCCATTCCAATGGTGCCATTGAAATTTTTAAATTCTTGATCGTGGTTATGAAAGGCAAATTTTAAACCCGCATCAGCACATTTTTCACCAACATCATTTAGCCTTTTTGCACATGCTTTAAATTCATCGAGGGTGAGATTTTCAGCGCTATCAAGCCATGGCCAGTAACACACAATATATTCATGGTTTAATTTTTTTGCATTAGAAATATAGGGGTCAAGCTCTGTTTGAAGCTGGTAGATGCTGGATCCGGATGCAATCGGAATTAAGCCCAGGGCAGAAAGGTCTTCGCCAAATTGTTCCACAGGTACGTCACCGGCAATTCCTTCAATATATTTGTATCCTGTTTCAGCAATAATTTTCAGCGTACCTTCATAGTCATTTTTTAGCTGATCTTTTACTGTACCAAGAATAAGTCCCGGTTGAAAATTGGTTTGGGATGTGCATTTTGGGAAAATACCCATAGACAATGCAGTGGTCAACAGACCGCTTGTTTTTAAAAAGTCTCTCCTGTTTGTCATATTTATGTGTGTTTAATTTTCAAATATAGTAAAAAATCATACATCGGAATTGTTTGGCAATGAATTTATATCGTCATTTACCTCCATAAATCTGCTATCGCAGGTGTTCCTGAAAGAAAATATCAACAATTCTGATTTACTTTAACAGTTTACGTTAAATGCCTGAATTTATTCACGCTTTGTAATGCTATCTAAACTAAAACACGCAAATATCACGTTCATTTGCATGGGGATGTTAAAAAAATAATAGCAGCGCTACTGTTACTTATATATATATTTGTTCAAATTTGATAAATATGACTGCAGCATATTCAGAAGAATCCATCCGGACACTTGACTGGAAGGAACATATTCGTTTACGTCCCGGAATGTACATTGGAAAGCTTGGCGATGGCGCCTCGCAGGACGATGGTATCTATATCCTTATTAAAGAAGTTCTGGATAACAGTATTGATGAGCACGTGATGGGGTTTGGTAAGAAAATTGATGTCACCATCACCGAGAAAAAAGTAAAAATCCGGGATTATGGACGCGGTGTGCCTTTAACTAAAGTAATTGATGTAGCCTCTAAAATGAATACCGGGGCCAAGTATGATTCCAAGGTGTTTAAAAAATCGGTGGGATTGAACGGCGTAGGTATCAAAGCGGTGAACGCTCTTTCTAAGAATTTTACCATTCAGGCTTTTCGCGATGGTAAAACCAAAAGAGTGGAATTCTCTGAAGGAAATATTGTTGAAGATGAGGATGAAACAACCACTTCTGAACCCAATGGTACGCATGTAACTTTTGTTCCTGACGAAGAACTTTTTGGAAATTTTCACTATACCAGTGAGTATGTGGAAAATCTGATAAAAAACTATGTGTACCTCAATTCCGGACTTAGCTTATACCTGAATGGGGAAAGATACCAGTCAAAGAACGGCTTACTCGATCTTTTAAATGATACGGTTGATTCTAAAATGCTGTATCCTGTTATTCACCTTAAAGGTGAGGATTTGGAACTGGCCATGACACATGGCAATCAATATGGTGAGGATTATTACACCTTTGTAAACGGACAAAATACTACACAAGGTGGCACCCACCTCATGGCCTTGCGCGAGGCGTTAGTGAAAACCATCAGGGATTTTTACAGGAAAGATTTTGATGCTGCTGATATTAGGGCATCTATTATTGCCGCTTTCAGCATTAAAGTTATCGAGCCGGTGTTTGAATCGCAAACCAAAACCAAATTAGGTTCACGCGAGGTGGAACCTGGAGGAAAAACCATCCGTAATTTTATTGGAGATTTTATCCGAAAGGAGCTGGATAATTATTTGCATAAAAACTCTGAAACTGCTGAAATACTGCTTCGTAAGATCATTGAATCTGAGAAGGAACGCAAAGCAATTTCAGGAATAAAAAAAATTGCCCGCGACAGGGCCAAAAAAGCAAACCTGCATAACCGAAAGTTACGCGATTGCCGTATTCACTATAATACCAACGACGATCGCCGGCTCGATACCACCATTTTTATTACTGAGGGTGACTCAGCCAGTGGCTCCATCACAAAATCTCGCGATGTTAATACCCAGGCCGTATTCAGCCTGAAAGGCAAGCCGCTTAATACATATGGGCTTACTAAAAAAATTGTATATGAAAATGAGGAGTTTAACCTTCTGCAGGCGGCATTAAATATAGAAGAGGGACTGGATAACCTTCGGTATAATAATGTTGTAATAGCCACCGATGCTGATGTTGATGGTATGCACATCCGGCTGTTGCTGATTACCTTTTTTCTTCAGTTTTTCCCGGAACTTGTGCGTAAAGGACATTTGTATATTCTTCAAACGCCCTTATTCCGCATCCGTAACAAAACAAAAACTTTTTATAGCTATACAGAGGAAGAAAAATCTGCGGCCCTGAAAAAAGTAGGTGCCAGCCCGGAAATTACAAGGTTTAAAGGTTTGGGAGAGATTTCTCCGGATGAGTTCAAGCATTTTATTACACGAGACATTCGGCTTGAGCCAGTGCGGATTAAGCGGGATGATGTAATACAGGAATTACTTACTTTCTATATGGGGAAAAACTCACCCGAGCGCCAGGATTTTATTATTGAGAACCTGCGTATTGAGGAAGATCTTGTAGAGCAGCAATAGACAATAATATTTTTTATTAGTAGTTACAAAGCCTGAAATGGACGAAGAGAATTTAAAAAATAACCCCGATAATAACAGCAATGGCGAGGAAAAACCGGACGCAGAAATTTCTGGTTCCGGTAACGGCGATCAATTGCATAAAATTATCAACCTTAGCGGTATGTACCAGGATTGGTTCCTGGATTATGCCAGTTATGTAATACTGGAAAGGGCCGTGCCCCATCTTAATGATGGAT
>JBEPYD010000023.1:0-21784 GCA_041641575.1 Bacteroidales bacterium | reverse complement strand
CCGTAATTCATCCCGAAAAGTTTGCTTTTTCTTACAATCCAGACAAACATTCCGGATTATTTTCTTGGCTGTACTACATATATCTTTCCTTATGGGGAATCGTATATTTTTTAAAACCCCTGTAATCTGGGTTATTTTTTCTTCCTTTTCACTGGAACAGGTGCAGGCTCTGTGCTGCACTATGGAGAGCAATTGCTCTTTTTCTTCAATAATGGGAGTAATGTAGGCTTTCCAGGCTTTATCACGGGCTGCTTTGGCATCGGATTTTGCTTTTTGTTGCAAATCATCAATTTCTTTTTCTGAAGCAACATCCTCCTCTAGCATCCATTCGCGCATTTTCAGCAACGGATCGTGGGCTGCTTCCCAATCGAGCCGCTCTTTTGATTTGTACCTCTCATGCGATCCGGAGGTACTGTGGCCGGTAGGTTGCGTTAGTTCTGTTACATGAAAAAGAACAGGCACATGCTCTCTCCGGCAAAGTTCAATTCCGGTTTCAAACATTTCCACAAGGGCAGGATAATCCCATCCTTTGGCTTTAAATATATAGATGCCGTTGGAATTTTTAGCTTTCTGAAAACCAGCCATGGCTTCCGAAACACTGGATTTGGCTATTTGGAATTCTGTTGGTACCGATATGCCATACCCATCGTCCCAAACAGCTACAGCCATCGGTATTTCCAGAACAGCCGCTGCATTCATAGCTTCAAAAAAATGTCCTTCCGCAGTGCTTGAATCACCAATCATACCAAACGCAACTTCATTGCCTTTATCAGATAATTCTTTAAACTGATGTAATTCTTTGTTTTGCCGGAATAATTTTGAAGCATAACCTAAACCTACCAGGCGGGGCATTTGACCGGCAGTGGGAGAGATGTCGCTGGCAGAATTTTTTCTTTTTGCAATGTCGCTCCAGGTTCCATCAGGATTTATGGTGCGGGTGGCAAAGTGGTTATTAAAACTTCTACCGCCATTATCCGGATTATTTTCAAGGCTGGTATCACCATAAAGTTGGGCAAAGAAGTTTTCTGCAGTAAATAACCCTGCGGCTATCATAAATGTCTGATCCCTGTAATATCCTGATCGCCAATCGCCAGGTTTAAAATTTTTGGCATAGGCAATTTGGGCAATTTCTTTCCCGTCCCCAAAAATCCCAAATTTTGCTTTACCGGTAAGTACTTCTTTCCTGCCAATTACACAGGTTTCTCTGCTAAGCACTGCAAGGTAATAATCGTTTAATATTTCTGTTTTTTTATTTCTTGATATCGCCTTTTCTGCTACTGTTTTCGTCATCCAGGTTAATATTGGTATGTTGCTGTATTTATCAACAATATTTTTATGAATTTATGTGTCATGTATTCCTAAAAAACAAATTTAACAAGAATTATTCTAAATAGCTTTTGTAAACTTGTTTTAAAAACATTTAGTAATTGTAATTTTATTAACAAGTTTCCCATTATAAATGATTTACAGAAAGAAATGTTTTATAAAACATCTTAAGCAAAACTTCTTTGCTGCCAAAATGTTGTACTGATGGTATCAATACATTTTGCATAATTGTATTTTTCCGTTAATTTTACAAAAAACTGTATTACAATGAACATGACAGATAAGCATAAACGTTATATAAATGTACTGAAAAACAAGTACTTTATTACGTTTGTTATCTTCCTTATCTGGATGCTGATTTTTGATCAGAATAATTTTATTGACCGTTACAAGTACAAAAAGGAAATTGGACAGCTAACAGAGGATAAAGCTTATTATCTGCACCAGATAGAAGAAGACAGCCGCCGCCTGCATGAGCTGAAAACCAACAACGAGAACCTGGAGAAATTTGCCCGCGAGCAGTATTTGATGAAAAGAAAGAACGAAGATGTTTTTATTGTTGTGGATGAAGGGGATTAATTTTCTCTCTTACACCTCATCTTTCTGAAGCTCCCTGTAGTAGTTTAACAAAGAAACTATATCCTGAACCCCTTGATTATTGGAACCAATTAATTTCAGCAGGCTTTTTGCCTCAGTTGCAACAGGATGGTGTGGATAATTTTTTGGGTGATTTTCATTGATAAAGCGCATTAGGCGGAAACCATTGAACCAGTTAAAAAATCTGCTTTTAAATGCTTTTTCTGAAGCGCTATTGGCCTGCATCTCCCGAATATTATCCTTAAAATTTTGCATTGAAAGATAATTTTTCAAAGGGTCAGCAAGCATATTCAAATAAGTGTTGATTGCAGAATCATCAGCCTCGTATAAACGAATAATCGAATCAGTTAATATTTTTACATCAATAAAGCTTTGCAGGTTATAGGTGAACAACGTTTTTTCCTTGCTTTTAATAAATTTTGAAGCCGAAGCCCCGGTACCAAAGGGAACCCTGAATGATGTTCGTGCTGACGGATATATGGTGGTGCCTTTAACCTTGGAGAAATTTCCAAGCCGTAAGATTTTTTGAAGGAAATAGAAATCTTCACCGGCTTTTTTTCGGTTCATGCCGCCTTCGCGGCTGTAAACTCCGGCCTTTACACAAAAAGCCGAACCAACCGTATGAAATGCATAGGGCAGACCACAATATTTCTGCGCTTCAACATAATAACGCAAGTGCAATTCATATTGAGTAATGTGCTGGTAAAGTGCGCTCTCATGATTTTGTGGGAATACATGTTCAAAATGTATATTTGCAGCCGGAGATTGAGGATTGTGCGAAAAATGCCTTTCAATAGACTGCAGGTAATTTTTTTCTACAGTGGTATCTGCATCAAGGGCCACGATAATACCATCGGGATTTTCCTGCTTGTTAAAAAAACTGCATGCTGTATCCATACCTTTTTTTCTGGCCAACCCTACACCTCCGTGTTTTGCAGGCATATCAGGATAATAAATGGCATGAAAGCCTAACGCAGGTGTAGAATTTTTTTTCATCCACGCCACCGTTTGCAGATACATGGCATGGTTGGCTCTTTTTAATTCTTCAGAAGTTTGTTCCGGATGGTTAATTACCACCAGTACCCATGCCCCTTTATCGTTCGGGCAGGCTGCTTTTAGAGATTTTAAAGTTGCGGGAAGTTTTTTTTCAAAAAAAGCAGGAATTACAATAATAATTCCTGCCTTCGGTATATTTTCCAATGGATGGATGTCTGATTGCAGCCCTTTCTCAGAAAGGTATCGGTCAGCAAATCCCATATATTATTCCTGCTCCTTTTGTTCCTGGTAATGTGTATTTAAACCTGTAAGTACATTCTGTGTAATGTTCAGGGCTTTATCTGCGAATGGCACACTTATATCAAGGCTTTGCCTCCCCAGAATGAACTGGTAATTATGGTCCTGATTGTATATTTCCAGGTACTCCATGATGCTGTTTACAATGCGCCGGTTCATTACTTGCTCTTCCTCAGCAAGCTGCATGGTTAAATTATCTCTTAACTGAATAAGACTCTGTTGCTCCTGCATAAGATTTTGCTCCATTTGCTGTGCCTGTGCGCGTGTAACAAGTCCTTTTTGCACTTTTTCCTGGAAATCTCCAACGCCACGTTCATAGGCACTGGACTTTGTATTTAACTCAGATTCCATCTGTTTTTGTTTTGATTGCAGCGCCTCACTTAATTCTTCGGCCATATCGTAGGAAGAAATAAGTGTATCCATGTTCACATAAGCAAACCCTGAAGTAACAACTGCTTCGGTAACATTAAGGCTGTCAGATTTTTCTGACACTTCAACTTCTGCTGTCGGGCTGGTGAAATGAATGATGTATAACGCTACTAAACCAATGAATAAAACAACATTTGATACAATTGAAAAATTTTTCACTTTCTTAGTTTTTTATTTATTTAATTATCTGATACGTTTAATGCTGCAAAAATAAATTTATTTAAAGAGCTTAAAAATTTATACAGGTAAAATTAACATCTTAATTTTAAAAAATATGATTTCGCATAGAAATAGCACTTTTTTACTCACTTTTAACAACTCCTGTACCTGAACGGGCATCAATTTTTATTACCAGCGGTTTATCAAACCTTATGTGCCGCAAATATTCATCCTCATAAACAGCGGTTTGTTCCTGTAAAAATTTTGTATTGTATGCACCTTCATTCATGGTGGGATTAACGGTAAGATATCCAACACCAAAACTGGTTAAATTATGAAAGAAATGTGTACCCTGGCTGGGATCAACCTGGTAATTTTCCAGTGCAGCTTCCACAATTACCCGGGCTTCTGACAGGTGGGGCCATTTAACAGGAATACCCAGCCAGGGATCTGCGGAACCCCATCTTCCGGGGCCAACCAGTAGATAATGTTTCTTTTCTTTAATAAACTTATCGTTTATGGCTTCAATGTCGCCGGCAATTTTCTGGCTGTGTGCGGCATTGAAGCTTTCAGGCTTTACATAAACAATATCAGCAATGTTTTCAAACACGCCATTCCCCAATGATGATCTGGAATAAATAATACATTCCTCAGGTTTGATGTTGTCTATTTTAATTTTAATGGATTGATCATTGTCAACTATGGGTCTGATTTGTAGAAAATTAAACACCACACCCTGTTTTTCTTTCGGTGTCATATCCACTGCAAACTCCATTTCAATGGGGTTATTCATCTCTTTATGACCTATTTCCAGCAATTCTTCCAGAATTTCTGGTAAGGGAAACATCTTATGGTTCAAGATATTGCTAAAGGTGATTAGTTTTTTTCCTTTATGGAATGGCCCATCTTTAATATGGTTATCATGCATGTCATAAGTAGAGCTGATGGTTTTAAAAACTGGAATAGTCTCAGCTTCTCTGATGCGCAGACGTTTTATGTTTATACCATCGTTTGTAGAAGGGACAAAGCTTTCAGGGTTCAGGTCCAGGGCGTAAAATGCCTTTTGCGTGTCTCTGAGGGCCATTTGAGGCGTAGAAAGTTGTAATATTTTTTGCGCATGTTTCGGTGAGAAGCGTATGGATGTTCCTCCATCAACAATATATTTACCCAGGCCAAAAGCGATATTTGCAATACCCTCTGTAGATTTTTCTGGCTGAATAGGGTAGAAATTTATGGAGCGGGCCACACCGGAAATTGCCGGCATGTAAATATCATTATAAGCATTGCCACATACTTCCTGAAGAATTATCCCCATTTTTTCTTCATCAATTACATTGGAAGTCGCCATCATATAGGCCTTGCTTGACTTATAATAAACGGAGGCATAAACACTTTTTATGGCTTTTTTAAGTAAATCAAGGGTGTGTGTTTGGTTATCCTTAAGGTTTGGTATCATGTAAGTGGAGTAGATACCAGCAAAGGGCTGGTAATGCGAATCTTCAAGTTTGCTGGATGAACGCACTGCAATGGGTTTATCCGAAACCGAACAGAAAGCTTCAAGATCTTCCACCAAATGGTCGGGTAGGGGTGCTTCCACAAATTTTTGAAGAATTTCCTCATCCGGAAGCGAAGAAAGGCCTACGGTGTATAGGTTATTTTCCTCCATAAAATCATCAAATATATCGGTGCTGAGCACAACTGTTCGGGGTATCGTAATCAGTACATCCCTGAATTTGCTATACATGTTGTACTTTTTAATTAAAAGGTCGATAAATGCAAGCCCCCTTGCTTTTCCCCCGATGGAACCATCTCCAATACGGGAAAATATGGTAAACTCATCATATGTATCCTTGTTAAACTGGGCAATAATGCCTCGCCCTTTGCTAAGTCGGAAACTAGAAATTGCCTCGTAGATATACGCCCTGATTTCTTTTATGGAGCTAAAATCCTCCACCGAAAACATTTTAAAAAGTTGTGCAATGGGGAACAAAGCCCTGGCATTTAGCCATTTTGATAAATCATTACGGCTGGAATGGTACCGTAGCACCCTGTCCGGGACTTTTAGTATTTGCTGCTGCATAGATTGTAAATCTTCAGCGCGTGCAATTTCCTCCATGTTTTCAGGATCAAAGAAGATGAATTCACCAAAAGCAAAGTTTTTAATAATGTAGTCCCGCAAATCAAGGGAGAGTGTTTTTGAATACTTGTGAATAAAACCTGCATTCATTCCATGCGCAAGTTTTTCGTTTGAGGCATCTGAAGATTGCAGGAGTACAGGCATGTGTTCATCGTCGCGCTTCACTATCCGGCACAATTGCAATCCTTGTTTGGTTTCGGTATCGCGCTTGTTGTTTTTTTTATAGCTTACATCTGTTACCACGCCCAGCATGTTTTCTCTGTATTTATGGTAAATTTCAATTGCCTCATCAAAAGTTTTGGCATAGAGTATTTTTGGCCTTCCACGCATCCGCAACATTTTCTGGTGCTCGTTCAGGGCTTCTTTCATAAATTCCCGGGACTGTTTTAGCACCACTTTGTAAATACTGGGAAGTATGGTGGAAATGTACCGGACAGAATCCTCCACTACCAGGATGGTTTGTACGCCCACGTTTTTTACATCATGTTCCACATTCATCTGGTCTTCAATGAGCTTAATGATGGCAAGCATAAGATTGGCATTTCCAAGCCAGCAGAAAACATAATCTATCGCACTAGTATCTTCGTTTTGTAGCCTAAGTGATACTTCCCGGGAAAAGTGGGTGAGAACAACAATAGGAATTTCAGGAAATCCTTTTTTAATCTGTTTTGCGAGTTCAAAAGTGTCGATATCGGCAATATTCAGCATCTCAATTACCAGGTCAATTTGCTCTCGTTTTAGTATATCAAATGCCTGTTTTGCTGAATTGGCCTGTATAAATACCGGGGGATACCGCAGATTAAGGGATACATATTCATTAAAAATCTGCTCATCAATCCGTCCGTCTTCCTCGAGCATAAAAGCATCGTAGTTGCTGCAAATGAGCAGTATACGATGAATCCGGTTTTGCATAAGCAGGTTGAATGAGGCGTGATTAAAATCGACCTGCTGATTTGGGTCAAATGGTTGTAAGTCTGCCATAATATAATTTGCAAATAATTATGAAACAATAATATATGAATGACCTTTCTTACCATCCATATAAATGGTTAAGGGTTCATTAAATGATATCCAGCGGATAAAATCCCCTTCAAAAACGGGTTTTTTTTCTTCCAGCAAATGCCATTTTATAAACTCTTCTTTAGCATTATGCTGCACTGAAAAATAACCCACATTCATTGAAGTTACATTGTGAAAGAAGTGCGAACCCAGAGAAGCATCAAGTGGAAAATCATCCAAACTCGTTTCTACAATAACTTTGGCATTGCAAATTTGCGACCATGATACCGGTACGCCCAGAAAAGGGTCGCGTGTGCCCCAACGGCCCGGTCCTATAAGAATATAATGCTTGCTTTGCTGCATAAAGCGATTGTTGATTTCTTCAATTTCTGCCGCTATATCATTCGTGCGGGTATTGTCAAAAGTTTGCTTATCTACATAAACAATATCATGTATTTTTTCAATTTTACCATTACCCATACTTTTTTTGGAATGAAGAAGTAGTTTTTTCTCCGGCAGGTTATCCGTGTTAAATTTTTGTGTGTGAAAACGTTCCGGCATTGGCTTCATTTGTAAAATATACAGGGAGGCCAGTCCTGTACCTTTTTTATCCAGATCTACGGCAAATTCTATTTCCACCGGCGAACCCACAGCCTCTTTCATCACATCCAACACCAGTTCTATTGATTTTGCCAGTGGAATATATTCATATTTTAATATATCCGGAAAATTTAAAACCCTTGGACCCGGTTTGTCCAATCCAGGATCAATTCTATCATTTTCCGGATCATAAACAGAAGCGAGGTGTTTCAGGGTGCCATGCTCTTCGGCTTCACGGATGCTTAATTTTGAAAGCCCTGCTTTTTCTCCCTCATGCAAAAGATTAGAATTTTTCTTTAGCATATCTATGGCTAACAATTCCACCTGGGTTTCTTTTATCAGATCGCCCTGGCTCACAGGTTCTATCTCCGGATAGCGAGGAGAGAACCGGTAAGCTTTTTTTCCGGAAACAACATATTCGCCCAGACCAGCGGCAATAACAGAAAACCCATCTTCGGGTTGCATCTGGGCAATGGGGTAATAGTTGTATGACTGTGCCGTACCGCTAATGTGGGGATAATAATAATGATTATACTGGTTGCCTACTACCTCCTGGATAATTACTGCCATTTTTTCTTCTTCAATTTTATAATTAATGGCCTTGAAATACCGCCTTGCTTCAGGTGAAAAAATAGATGCAAATACCAGCCGTATGGCATTCGCGGCTTGTTTTAATCGTACTTTAAAATCGTCGTGATTATTTGGCAAAAGGTAAGTTTCAAATATCCCTGAAAACGGTTGCATGGTGGAATCCTCAAAAAGGCTGGAAGAACGAATGGCAATGGGCTTATGAATTAATTGAAGCAGTAGTTTAAGCTTTTTTGTGAGCCCATGAGAGAGTGATCCTTTAAGGAATGCTTTTTTAATTTTCTTATACGATGTGTCTGCATTGTAGACCAAATCATGAAAGTTATTCATTTCCAGAAAAAGGTCAAACTCATCGACGCCAATAATAGATGTACGGGGGGTGCGTATATGCAGGGCAGGAATGAGTTCATTAAAATTCAGGTTATAAATAAGATTATTGATGAATGCCAGCCCCCGTCCCTTTCCACCTAAGGCACCGGTGCCAAGGCTTACAATGTTACTTTCCTCCAGAATGGCATTTTCTTCAAAATTGAGAATTTTCCCGGCTTTGGATTCGTTTCTGTACTTTTTTATAATGAACCGCAGATAATCCCGGAATTCTGTGGGAGAATCAAAATCGGCCACCTTTACCGGGTTTATCATTTTGGCTATTTTTATCTCACCCCTGGCCATGAGCCAAAGAGAGAAGTGATTTCTACGACCATGGTAAGCAAGTGAGTCTCCGGGAATAGTTTCTATGTAGGTTTCAAATTCTTTTAATGAATGTGCTATAGCTATTTTTTTACCGGTGGCATCTCTGTACACAAAATTCCCAAAACCCAGGTGATGACTGATAAAACTGCGGATATCCTGCAACAAACTTTCCGAATTTTTATCTATAAAAGTTGATTTCAACTGATACGCTTTATGGGCATTATTGCGGTCAGACGACTGAATTATTGTAGGCAAACCTGGCATAAGCGCCTTTATTTCCTGCACAAGGGTAAATCCGGCATGAATATCAAGTAAACCTTCTTTTTCAAATTTCACATCGGTAATCAGGCAGAGGAGACTGTCACTGTATTTTCGAAATAATTCTTTTGCATCCTCAAAATTTGATGCCAGAAGAATTTTTGGCCTGGCCCGCAAGCGTAGCACTTTAAAAAGCTCATCAGTAGTTACATCCTCAATAAGGCGTGTAGTTTGCTCCAATACACTGGTATAGAGCATGGGCAGATATCTTGAATAGTATTTTTCAGAATCCTCTACCAAAAGAATTACCTTAACCAGGCCTACTTTGGAGTCGTTTTCTACATTTACTTTATCCTCAAGGTGCTTTACCATTGCAAAAAATACTTTTGAATCGCCATTCCAGACAAACAACCTGTCAATAGAGGATAGATCATCATTGGCCTCTTTGAAAAGGGATACTTCACGGTTATTATTCAAAAGCATATAAACCGGCACATACGGAAATTCTTTTTTTACCTGTCCACTTAGTTTTAATGGTGTAATTTTGTCGCTCCCCATCATGATAATTACCAGATCGTAATGCCTGGTTCTCAAAGTGGCAACAGCTTCCTCATACCCTGAAACACCTGTAATGCGTGGCATGGAGGTTAGGTTAAGCTGATGGTACTCACCGAGGATATGTTCTGAAAAGCGACCTTCTTTTTCTATGCTGAAAGCATCGTAAAGGGTGGCTACCAGCAGAATTTCTTTCACTTTAAAAGGCATCAGATCATGAAAAATATCACGATTTGAATTTTGTTTGTTAAGGAATTTCTGAAGAAGTTGTCTGCTGGTGACGGCAGGTTCCTGAAATTCCGAAATTTCAGGTTTTACTTCCGGTGGGGAAAGTGATTCTTTTAGAATGCGCCGGGCTTCAATACTGTTAATGAAGTTGGCAATGATGCTGGAAAGATTATCTATCAGTTGTCTTTCCTCTTTCAGAAAAGGTCCTTCATCCAGATCTTTAAATTTCCGGGTATAATACACCTCTATATCACCCTGCCGGTTGTCGATAGTTTCAAATTGTTGGGTAATCTTCCACCGTGTAGTTTTGAAACCTGGCGTAGAATATTCCTGGTTGTCGAATGTTATTTTTGCAACGGTATTATCAGGATATTGCCAGGCATCAGGAAGAATAAGACTTATTTGGCGAAGGGTTTCCTCCAGTGATTTGCCCTCACGAATGATTTGCGTGGTTTTATTGATGCAGGAGAGTTCTTTAAGACGCTCTTTTTTTTCTGCAAGTAACCGCTTTACATCTGTATTTTTATCGTGAGGATCAGAATTGGCCATTTAAGACAAAAGCTATATTTGTAAAATTCAAGAAGTTGCTAACCAAAAAATTTGCTCTTTAAATTTACTGAAATTATGAAAGATTTCGTGAGTAGAAAAGAAAAAGGGGCCATAAAGCCCCTTTAATTTTTTTTTGTACCACAAAGGTTAACTTATGGTAAATGTATGTCCGCTTTTCAGCAGGTCATCCACTGACTTTACAGCACTGTTTTCCTTTGCATGTTCAATTTGCTCATAAAGAAGCTCCTCGTAAGGATTACAATCGCATGACCGGATTACCCCCATGGCAACAGGGTGCTCGGGCAAAGTCATCCGCGCAAGCATATAATGGATGGTATCATCAGGTTTAACGGCATCGTGCACAAGGATATCATCAATGGTAATTCCATTTTCACCCAAAGTTACCACTTCAAGCTTTGATCCATTCATTATCAGTCCTTTAGAGTTGTTCTCACCAAAGAGCATTGGCTCACCATGTTTCAGGTATATTTGATGATCTTTCCGTACATCTTTTCCAGTTATCTCTTTGTGTACCTGGTTGTTGAATATTATGCAATTTTGCAGAACTTCCACCAGTGAAGTACCTTTGTGCTTTGCTGCGTGTGCAAATACTTCCTTCATCATTTTAGGCTCTGTATCAACTACACGGGCGTAAAAAGTTCCCTGTGCACCCATGGCAAGCTCTCCTGGCATAAATGGATTTTCAATGGAACCTTCGGGCGAGGTTTTGGTTACGCTACCCTTTGGCGTGGTTGGAGAGTACTGTCCTTTGGTGAGGCCATAAATTTTATTGTTAAAGAGCAGCATATTCACATCGATGTTACGCCTCAGAAGATGAATTAAATGGTTGCCACCAATAGCCATTGAATCTCCGTCGCCGGTAACAATCCATACGCTTAAATCGGGGTTGGCAACTTTTATTCCAGAAGCGATGGGAGCCGCTCTTCCGTGGAGGCTATGAAAACCGTATGTATTTATATAATAGGGAAAGCGTGACGAGCATCCGATCCCGGATACAAATACCACGTTTTCTTTTTTTACCCCAATTTCCGGAAGTACATTTTGTACCGTTTTCAGCACAGAATGTCCACCACAGCCGGCACACCATTTTACGGGTTGATCAAGCTTAAAATCATCTACTGTTAGAGCCAGTTCTTTAGGATTTATAGTCATTTCAGTATTATTTTTTGTTGAGGATACGTTTAAATTCTGTTTTTAGTTCAGATATCATAAAGGGAAGCCCCTGTACTTTATTGTACTGATGATATTTATGATCCGGGAACTGCGAACGGAGGTAGCCTGCAAATTGTCCGCGGTTCAGCTCGCAAACAACTTTTTTCTTGGTTCCTTTTAGTACTTCATCAGTATTTTCCGGTAGAGGCATAATATAATGAAAATGTGCCAGGGAGATGTTAAACCCATCCTCCTGTAATTCTTTAACCGCGGTGTAAAGGGCTCCAAATGTTCCTCCCCAGCCAATTACAAGCAAATCTGCATTTTCTTCGCCATAGACTGACTGATGGGGGATAAATTCAGCTACTTTTTGCACCTTCATTTCCCGGTTTTCCACCATAATTTCGTGGTTTAACGGATCATGCGAGACTTCCCCTGTCACGTCTGCTTTCTCCAAACCACCTATCCGGTGCCTTAGACCAGCCTGACCGGGAATGGCCCAGTACCGCCCCAGGGTAGATGGGTTACGGTGGTAGGGCAGGTAAGCAGGATCATTATCTTTCACAGCCGGCACTTTGATGTCCGGGAGATCTTTCATTTCAGGAATATGCCACAATTCGGAGCCGTTGGCCAGGTAACCATCTGTCAGTAGTATTACAGGGGTCATGTGTTCTATGGCAATTTTAGATGCTTCATAAGCATATTTAAAACAGTTTGCCGGAGTAGATGCAGCTATTACCACACAGGGACTTTCGCCATTTCTTCCGTAAAGTGACTGGTTCAGGTCAGATTGTTCTGTTTTTGTTGGCAACCCGGTGGAGGGACCGCCACGTTGCACATTCACAATTACAAGCGGCAACTCTGTAATTACTGCCAGGCCAATGGCCTCTGTTTTAAGTGCCAAACCGGGGCCTGAGGTGGAAGTGGCGGCAAGGCTGCCGGCAAATGCTGCGCCAATGGCAGAGGTTATACCCGCAATTTCATCTTCTGCCTGAAAAGCCACAGCCCCCAAATTTTTTAATTTAGATATTTCCTGTAGGATTTCGGAGGCAGGCGTGATTGGATAAGAACCAAGGAAAAATGGTTTGCCTGCACGCTCAGCAGCAGCTAAAAGCCCCCAGGCTGTAGCCTGGTTGCCCGTCATATTCCGGAAAAGGCCTTTTTTATTCTTGGCCGGATTAACCAGGAATTGTGTAGACATGGCCTCTATGGTCTCGGCATAATGATAACCGGCATGCAATACCTTTATGTTAGCATTAATTAAAGTTTCATTGGTTTTAAATTTCTCTTTCAGAAAATCTTCACCGATCTTGATATCACGGTTAAACATCCAGTAAAGAATGCCGGCAACAAACTGATTTTTGGTTTTATCGGCTATTTTATTTCCTATGCCGAACTCCTTCACAGTAGCACGACTAAGCTGCGTAATAGGAGCTTTTACCACATTATAGCCTTCCAAAGAACCATCGTGCAAAGGATCTTCAACGTAGTCAGCTTTTTTATAACTCTTGTTGTCAAAATTATCGATGTCAATGATAATGGTTGCCCCCTCTTTTACCCACTTCATATTTGCTTTTAATGCTGCGGGATTCATGGCTACCAGTACATCGGCACGGTCGCCGGGAGTTACTACCTCTTTATGACCTATGTGCACCTGAAATCCGGAAACTCCTGCAATGGTTCCCTGTGGCGCCCGGATTTCTGAAGGATAATCAGGAAAAGTAGATAAGTCATTACCAACAAAGGCCGAAGTATCGGAAAATTGGTTCCCGGTTAATTGCATTCCATCACCAGAATCTCCGGCAAATTTAACCACTACTTCTTCTAATTCTACAAGTTTGGCTTTTTTACTCATTTTGGTTAGTTAGTATTTGAACATTTGGAGCAAGTACATATCAACAAATGTATAGTTTTATATATGTAAATTTAATAAAATGAATGAAATTTCACAATTATTAATAGTTGTAAAATTAATTAATTTGAAAGCCGCCAAACCTGATGTATCTTGTTTTGTACAACATATAACCTTTTTCTTTTAAGATTTCGAGAAAAAGAATCATGCAATTCATTCTAAATTAACTTTAATTCAAAAAAAAAATGGTCATCTGCAACAGATGACCATTTTCAATATCCAATTAAATAATTTTATTCTGGTTTTTCGCCTCCGATTTCGCTATCCACTAAAATGCGGCCACAGTATTCACAAACAATAATTTTTTTACGGGATGCAATATCTAATTGCCGCTGGGGTGGTATTTTATTGAAACATCCTCCACAAGCATCTCTTTCTACCGTTACTACTGCCAAACCATTTCTTGCATTGGATCGAATGCGGTTATATGCAGTGGTTAACCTGTTCTCAATTAAATCACTAATCTTTTCTCTGCGCCCTTCTAATTCAGTCTCTTCTTTTTCAGTTTCTTTAATAATGTCTTCCAGTTCATTCTTTTTACTGGTTAAATCCCCACTTCTCTCTTCTAAAAGCTTCTTTGATTCGGCAAGCAGTTCAGATTTTGCATCTTTTTGAACCGTAAATTCTTTAATACGCTTTTCACAAAGTTCAATTTCAAGGGTTTGAAATTCAATTTCCTTTGAAAGTGAGTCGAATTCACGGTTATTACGTACATTATTTTGTTGTTCTTCGTACTTTTTTATCAGATTTTCTGAATTGATAATCTCATTTTTCTTATTGTTTATTGCTGTTGACAGGTTATCAATATCCTCTTCGAGATTATTTATGCGGGTTTCAAGTCCGGCAATCTCATCCTCAAGATCCTGTACTTCAAGCGGTAACTCTCCTCTGAGAATTTTGATGTTGTCAAACTCAGAGTCCACACTCTGAAGTTCATGCAAGGCTTTCAGTTTTTCTTCAATAGACATGTCTTTAGCATCAGCCTTTTTATTTTTTGTAGCTACCATCTTATTTAATAATAATTTATAGGATTTGTATTTACTTTTGACAAATGAACGGCAAAGTTAGTCAATTTTTCTGTAAGTAACTCATAAAAAATGTCTTTGGTATATTGTTCACTTTCATAATGGCCGATATCGGCAAGCAACAATTGATCCTGCAAATCAAAGAATTCATGGTACTTTACATCCGCTGTTACAAAGGCTTGTGCACCAGAAGATTTTGCCTTCGAAAGCAAAAAACTCCCGCTTCCTCCACAGAGGGCAACAGTTTGTATTTTTTTACCTGTATAAGGAGAATGCCTGATGCATTTTGCATTAAAAATATCTTTTAAATACTTAAGAAATTCTTCCTCCTCTACAGGATTCTCAAGATCGCCAACCACGCCTAAACCATAGCGGGAATGGATGTTCTCAAGTGGATAAATATCATACGCAACCTCCTCATAAGGATGCGCTTTTATCATTTCTCTTATTACCCGGGAGGTTTTATAATGGGGGATTATGGTTTCTATACGCTCCTCCGGTTCAAAATGAAGTTTTCCTTTTTCACCAGTATAGGGATTGGTATTTTCACCGCCGCGAAAAGTACCCTGGCCGGAGATATTATAACTGCATTGGTCGTAATCACCAATATGACCTGCCCCTGCATTAAACATGGCTTCCCGTACTTTCTGGGCATTTGCCGTCGGGGTAAATACCACAACTTTTTTAAGCAGGTTTTTGGCTGGAGAAAGTATACTGATATTTTTAAGCCCCAATTTATCTGCCATTTTTGCACTTACACCATTTTCTGTGCTGTCAGCATTTGTGTGTGCAGCATATATGGCAATGTTTTGTTTAATGCAGGAAATAACGCACCGTTCCACTTCGTTTTTTCCCGTGAGTGATTTTAAGGGTTTAAAAATAAGCGGGTGGTGCACCAAAATAAGGTTTGCCTTTAAATTTACGGCTTCCTCTACCACTTCCTCCGTAATGTCCAGAGAAATGAGAATACAATCTATTTCCTGATCCGGAGAACCTACTAATAGGCCGGAATTATCATAGCTTTCCTGAAGGGCAGGTGGGGCATACGCTTCTATGATTTTGCTTATTGCGCTTAACTTCATAAGTCTGCTAAAGGGAATCTTTAATTTCTAAAAGCTGATCTTTTATCTCTTTCAGTGATTTTATAATTTCGAAGTTATGTGTGGTTTCATCTTTATTGTCTTTTATCTTTCTTTGAGCTCCCTTTAAAGTAAGTCCCCGTTCTTTTACAAGATGATAAATAAGGTGAAAATTATCAATATCACGGCGGGTGAATAACCGGTTTCCTTTTTTATTTTTCTTTGGTTTAATAACATCAAATTCTTTTTCCCAAAAACGTATCAGCGAAGTATTTACATCAAACATTTCCGCCACTTCTCCAATGGAATAATATACTTTTTCTATTTTACGCTCTTTATATGGCATAATCCGTACTTTAAGTAATTGCTTTATACAAATTTAAGCATGTTTACCTAAATTCTTTACAAAGGAAGGAATAAAAGTGCAATCTGAAGAAAATGTAAACGTGGCTAACAAGAGTTTATACAGCAGATAACATCTATCAATACGATAGGAAAAGACTTATTTTGCTGCCGTAAAGTGTTGCAGGCAATTAATCAAAAGTTTGGCCCGAACTCATTGAAATTTCAATCATCTTGTCATACTCAGCAGCAGAAAGGTCATTGAAGTAATAATTGATGGGATTTACGTGCTTGTTATTCAGTTTTACCTCGTAATGAAGATGAGGAGCTGTAGATGTACCTGTGTTTCCGACATACCCAATTACATCACCACGTTTTACTTTTTGCCCTTGTTTCACTTTGAATTCTGACAGGTGGGCGTATAGCGTAGAGTAGCCAAATCCATGATCAATTTCAATACGGTTGCCGTAGCCCCTTCTGGAGGAATGAACACGGCTGATAATACCATCTCCTGTTGCATAGATTTCAGTACGGGTAGGTGCTGTAAAATCCATACCATAATGAAATTTTCTTATTTTATAAATGGGATGAATACGGTATCCCCAGCCGGAAGCAGTTCGCTTAAGATCTTTGTTTGAAATGGGTTGAATTGCCGGAATTGAGGCAAGCATTTTTTCTTTGTTCAATGCCAGGTTAATTATTTCATCATATGATTTTGACTGAACCACTATTTGCTTGGTGAGTTTATCAAGTCGTGTGGCTGTTTCAATTACCACATCTGAATTGTCAAAACCTTCCAGTTCCGCATAACGGTTCACGCCACCAAAACCAGCATTTCTAACGGATTTAGATATAGGTTCTGCCTCAAAAATGGTACGGTAGATATTATCATCTCTTTCCTGTAAATCTTCGATAACCACTGCCAGATGATCCAGTTTTCTGTTCAGAATCTCATATTGCAGTTCCAATTGCGCATTTTCCCTGCGTAGTTTTTTTTCTTTGGGGGAATCGACAAAAAGGGAGAGAATGAAAAAGTATATTACAAACACTACAATACTTGCAGCAAAATATGTTAACGCTTGTATAAAACGCTGACGTGTACCGGGTTTTATCTTTTCGTAACTTAATGTATCCGGATTATAACGAAACCTGCTTTTGGCCATAGTTGCTGACTATTTCGGGATTTTAATTAAACTTTTGGGATTTATAACGTAAAATTTAATTTTAGGGTTACATTCCACAAATGTATCTGAAATAAATTACTTTTACAACCTGTATACGCACAGCTTGTTAATAAGTTGTTGGTATATTTTGAAAACTTTTTGAAACCTACATTATTATATGACTTCGAAAGAAATAAGATCCGCTTTTCTTGATTTTTTTAAGCAGAACAGTCACCAGATTGTATCATCTGCGCCTATGGTGCTTAAAAACGACCCAACGCTGATGTTTACCAATGCAGGGATGAATCAGTTTAAAGATATTTTTCTGGGAAATGAAAAACCTCTTGCACCACGGGTGTCTAATTCTCAGAAATGTTTACGTGTTTCCGGAAAACATAACGATCTGGAAGAAGTAGGTCATGATACTTATCATCATACCATGTTTGAAATGTTGGGAAACTGGTCTTTTGGCGATTATTTTAAAGAAGAAGCCATTGCCATGGCCTGGGCATTTTTAGTGGAAAAAATGAAGCTGAATCCTGAAAGACTTTATGCTACGGTTTTTGAGGGTGATAAAGAAGATCAAACTGAACTTGATGCAGAAGCTAAAGATGTATGGACTAAATTTTTACCACAAGAGCGGATACTTCATGGCTCAAAAAAGGATAATTTCTGGGAAATGGGTGATTCCGGCCCCTGCGGACCTTGCAGCGAGATACATATCGATCTGCGGTCAGATTCTGAAAGAAAGGAAATTTCCGGAGACAAGCTTGTTAATAAAGATCATCCGTTGGTAGTTGAAATATGGAACCTCGTATTTATCCAATACAACAGAAAGGCAAATGGTAAACTTGAATCCCTGCCAAAAAAGCATATTGACACAGGCATGGGATTTGAACGCTTATGTATGGCAGTGCAAGGTAAAAAGTCCAACTATGATACTGATATTTTCCAGTCGCTTATACAACAGATAAGCGCTTTTTCAGATTTACCTTACGGAGCGAATCCAAAACAGGATGTAGCCATGCGGGTAGTGGCAGACCATACACGGGCAGTAAGCTTTGCCATTACTGACGGGCAGTTGCCTTCAAATAATAAGGCGGGTTATGTTATCCGCCGTATTTTAAGAAGGGCTGTACGTTATGCATATACATTTTTGAATCAAAAAGAGCCTTTTATGGTAAGGCTTGTGCCCGCTTTAATACAGCAAATGGGAGAAGCTTACCCCGAGCTAAAGAAATCAGAAGAGTTGCTTCAAAATGTAATCAGGGAAGAGGAGTCTGCATTTCTCAGAACGCTTGAAAATGGCATCAAAATGCTTGATGATTTAATGGCCAAAGCAAAAGAATCGGGCAAAAATGTGGCAGGTGAAGATGCTTTTGTTCTCTACGACACTTATGGTTTTCCACCGGATTTAACTGAATTGATTCTGAAAGAGAACAACCTCCAAATGGAGAAAAAAGGTTTTGATGCACAAATGCAAAAACAAAAAAACCGCTCACGTGAAGATGCAAGTATGGAAAAAGAGGATTGGATAGTGCTTCGTCCTGATGCTGGTGTGCAGTTTGTTGGCTATGATTTTATGGAAAATGAGGTTCAGATAACGCAATATCGGGAAATTACACGGAAAGATAAGAAGAATTATCAGCTTGTATTGAATCAAACACCTTTTTATGCTGAAAGCGGTGGACAAATAGGCGACACCGGATATTTAACGGGTGGCGATGAAAAAATAAGGGTTATCGATACCCGTAAAGAGAATAACCTCATTGTTCATTTAACGGATCGTTTACCACAAAACCCTTTGGGGACTTTTACTGCAGTGGTAGACCGAAGTTTGCGTGAGCAGGCAGCAGCCAATCATACTGCTACTCACTTGCTGCATCATGTATTACGAAAAACACTGGGCAACCATGTTGAACAAAAAGGATCGCTCGTGCATCCGGATTACCTGAGGTTCGATTTTTCGCATTTTCAAAAAGTATCGCATGATGAGCTTAACCATATTCAGCAATCAGTAAATGAGCTGATTTTAAGGAACATCCCCCTGAAAGAAATCCGTGAAACCAGCCTTACTGCCGCTCAGGATATGGGTGCCATGGCACTCTTTGGTGAGAAATACGGAGAAACGGTAAGGGTAATTCAATTTGAAGATTCGGTGGAATTATGTGGTGGCACCCACGTAAGTTCAACTGCTGTAATTGGCAATTTTATTATCACTTCAGAAGGTGCTGTGGCAGCGGGCATTCGTCGTATTGAGGCAATAACCGGAAGAAAGGCAGGCGAATTCATTCGTCAAAAGCTCGATACATTAAAAGCATTGGAGAGTACCCTCAAAACGCCTAAAAATTTAGTAGCAGCTGTGGAGACATTACAAAATAGGGCTGATGATTTACAGAAGAAGGTTGAAGCTTTTGAAAAAGCCGAAGCAGAAGGGGTTACAGAAAAATTGATCCGTGAAAAGGAAGTAATTGGTGATATAAATTTTATAGGCGCCAAAGTTTCTGTTCCCAATGCTGATGTTTTAAAAAACATGGCTTTTCAGCTAAAGAACCGGGTAAACAATGTTTTTGCAATTTTGGCCGCTGAAATAAATGGAAAGGTAAATGTTGCCCTGGCTATTTCAGATGACCTGGTGAAAGAAAAAAACCTGAATGCCGGCAAAATGATACGTGATCTTGCTAAAAACATTCAGGGTGGGGGAGGCGGACAACCTTTTCTTGCCACGGCTGGCGGTAAAAAAAGTGAAGGTATTTCCCCAATGATTCAACAGGCAAAAGAAACTATTTCCGCTTAGTGCCTGCAGAAAACTGTGGATGTATAATCTTAATAGCTAAAAAAAACCTGAGCGGCTGACAAGAAATATTATAATAAATTATTAGTGGGAAGAAAGTACTTTCTGCAGCCAGTCATTTATTATTTTTAGAACAACAGGGTCAATGGTTTCCTGGATGCGGCCATATTCGTTGGGCATGCCGGAGTCTGCATTTTGCAAAAGATGGTTTAATTCTGCAAACAACATAACCTCATTCAGTTTGTTGTTGGTTATTATTTTTTCCATCAGCACTGCATTTTCTTTTGGTACCTGTACATCCTTGCCGCCAAAAATTGCCAGCACAGGTTCATCTGCTTTTTTAAGATCATCTGCAGGACTATATGTTAAAAACTCCATGGCCCATGGTGTCATCAGCGAGGTAGCAATCACCTGGAGGTTGGTTTTGTTCAGCAAATTTGGAGGAATGCTGTCACGAATATAATTATCAATACGAATAATTGCATCTTCTTTATCAGATTCTTCATGAAGTATTACATATAATTTCTTGATAAATTTCACTTTTGCCTCTGTAGCTCTTGCTGAAAAACCGGTTTTTTCCATTACGATGCGGTTTTGGTCTGCAAGTATTTCATACCCTTTCTGTGCAGGTGTTGATAGCAGTATGATAAAAGCCAGAGCCTCTTCTGAGGAGATTTGCGCGGCAAGTAAACCACCTTCGCTGTGGCCGAGCAACCCTACTTTTTCGGCACTTACCCGCTCACCGGAAACAAGGAATTTATAGGCAGCAAGTGCATCGTTTTTCAGGTCGGTCTGAGAAGCTTCCTCAAAAACGCCCTCCGATTTAGCCACTCCCCTGTCATCGTATCGCAGTACAGCAAAACCATGTTTTGTAAGAAAATCAGCCAGCACAAGGAACGGTCTGTGGCCATATAATTCTTCGTCTCTGTTCTGTGGGCCAGAACCGGAAATGAGTACTACTCCCGGGAAAGGTCCTTCGCCAAAGGGAATGGTAACTGTTCCGGCAAGGAAAATACTGTCCTGGGGATTTTGGAAAATCACATCCTGTTCAGTATATGGAAAAGGCTTTGAAGGTTCCTGCGGTCGTTTCTGAATAAATTCTTCTTCTGTTTTAAAAAGTTTCAGAGGTAGTTTGAAACCACCCTGGGTCCAAACGCCATCAATGGCGGTATATCCTTTGTTAAATTCTCCTTTGTAATTGGCTACCTGTTTATGGAAACCAAGATAAATGGAATCCTCCTGCGGCAATATTTCTTCAATACCGGTTCCAAAAACGCCCTGTTCGGGGCTATCGAGCGTGCCAAAATATGCACCATCAGATTCATCAATGTTTATAACCAGCGGTAATTTTCTTCCGCTAATATCAATTTCTCCCACCCAAGTACCACGGATCTGGTCAGCAAGTGTTACAGTTTCCTGGGCATGTAGTAATTCCAATTGCATTAAAAGGACTAATGCAAACTGGACAACAGGAATTGGAACTGCTCTTTTTTTAGGTTTCATTCCTTTATGGATATTCGCGTTAATAGGTTCTGGTCATACTTGAGGGCACAACAAGAATAAAATCTGCAGAATTTTTATAGTCCTCCACAAGTTTGGATATATCTTCCTGAAGAACTGTATGTATGGTTACTACAGAAGCTCTTTTATTCTCTTTTTTAAGATACCAGACAATACCCTCAAAATTTTTAGAATGGTATGTTCCGTTAAGGTGGATCATAACATCCTGTTTTTTTAAATTTTCGCTGATAAAATGAGCCATTGTTGCATCCTTTATTGCCTGAGCTTTTGGGAAGTTTTCATTATCGCCCATGCCATGGCCCATATCCAACATGCTTTTGTAGCCTTCCAGTTCAGGATCATACTCAACAGGTAATGGTGCAAT